>JANNWE010000710.1:0-33572 GCA_031414675.1 Cytophagaceae bacterium | reverse complement strand
ATTGTCCTTAAAGGAAAATAAAGTATTATCGCCTTTTTCACCCATTCGTTAGTAGTCCATTCGTCACTACTATTTAAATTAGCAACTCTAAGTTCTCCAGAATTTACTAATGAAATAACTTCATTGATAGCATTTACAACTTTAATGTCTTTTAATAGTTCCCTATTGTCCCATGCTGACAAAATAAGTTCCTCTTTTTCTTTCATTGTACTTTAATTAGAATAATTTGAAATATTAAAAATAAGTGAATTTGAACCAAATTATTTGATTATCCGCAACTTATAAGGTTAAAATAGATAGCTTTTTTAAATATAAGAATACTATTTTTAGAAGCCAAATAAAATTCTGTTCTTAAGATTCAAATGCAAAATTAAGTAAAAATTATTAGTAAAATATAATTAGTAATCTTGAATTCATTAGTATTTTTATGCCATCTTTATTAGTAAAATTTTAAATATTATAAATAATTACTAAAATTTAAGCTTCTCTCCTATCCTGGTTGTATTTAATAAAATGATGCAATTTTTAATTTAATGCCTATAGAATTGCGTTTAGTTTTTATTATTTCTAATTTTGCATATCTTTTACATAAAAAAATATAACGAATGAAAGACATTAAAGTAGCAATCAACGGATTTGGACGAATTGGTCGTCTTGTTTATCGCCAAATTTATAACATGGAGGGTATTAACATTGTTGCAATCAATGATTTGACAAGTACAAAAGTCCTTGCTCATTTATTAAAATATGATACTGCCCAAGGTAGATTTGAAGAAAAAGTTGAAGCTAAAGACAATTCAATTGTGGTAAATGGTGACGAAATCAATATTTATGCTCAACGTGATCCTTCATTAATTCCTTGGGGAAAGCATGATGTGGACGTCGTATTGGAGTGCACTGGTTTTTTTACGAGCGCAGAATCTGCGGCCGCACATATTGTAGCAGGTGCAAAAAGAGTAGTAATTTCAGCTCCAGCTACTGGAGATTTGAAAACAATTGTTTTTAATGTTAATCATGATATTTTGGACGGAACAGAGACAATAATTAGTGGAGCTTCTTGCACTACAAACTGTTTAGCTCCAATGGCTCAAGTATTAGAAAATCAATTTGGAATTGTAAATGGGTTAATGACTACCGTTCATGCTTACACTAATGATCAAAATACACAGGATTCACCACATCCTAAAAATGATTTAAGAAGAATGAGAGCAGCGGCTCAAAATATTGTTCCTAATAGCACAGGTGCGGCTAAGGCAATTGGACTTGTGTTGCCAAGTTTAAAAGGTAAATTAGATGGATCAGCTCAAAGAGTTCCTACTTTAACTGGCTCATTAACTGAGCTTACAGTAATTTTGGGCAAAAGTGTAACGGTTGCTGAAATAAATTCAGCAATGAAAGCAGCTGAAAATGAAAGTTTTGGTTACACTGAAGATGAAATTGTAAGTAGTGATATTATTGGTACAAGTTTCGGATCATTATTTGATGCCACTCAAACTAAAGTTCAAGTTTGTGGAGATACACAATTAGTAAGAACAGTTAGTTGGTACGATAATGAAATGTCGTATGTTTCTCAATTAGTACGAACAGTAAAATATTTTGCCTCTTTAATTAAGTAAAAATTTGTTGAAGATTTTTTAATTTAAAAAAAAAGCCCATTAATGGGCTTTTTTTAAATATTTTGCTTTCAAATAGTTAATGGTAGATCCTTGATCTTGAAAAAGTTTTTCGTAATGAGTTTTAATTTCAAAATGTTCTTCTTTAAGATTAGAATTATATAAATCTTTTGTAAAACTAATAATTTCAAATTCTGTATCTTTCCTAATTACTTCCATTGAATAATCAAATAAAAACTCGCTATCTGTCTTTAGATGAAATAATCCTTCGTGTTTTAAGTATCTTTTATAAATATTAAGAAATTTCTGATTAGTCAATCTTCTTTTCTCTTCTTTGTCTCTTGGCTGGGGATCAGGGTGTATAAGCCATATTTCGGAAACCTCCTCTGCCACAAAAAATTCATCTAAAAATTGTATACCCGTTCTTAAAAATGCTACATTATTTAAATCTAAACTTTCGGCTATTTTGCTGCCTCTTGCAATTCTATCCCCTTTTATGTCAATTCCAATAAAATTATTCTCTTTGAATCGTTTTCCTAAGCCAACAGTATATTCTCCCTTACCACAGGCTAATTCTAAGATTATCTTGTTATCATTTTTAAAGTAGCTTTCATTCCATTTGCCTTTAATGATAGTATATAGTTCTTTTCCTCTTTCTATCACATTTGCAGCATTTTTATTGTGCTCAAATCTAGGTAGTTTTTTTCTAGACAATTTCTTATAAGTTATTTATTTCTGCAACTAAATAGGTACTTCCCCCTATAAAAATTAAATCATTTGCTTTGGCAATTCTATTTGCCTCGGCTAAAGCGATATTTACATCTTCATAATAATGAGCATTCAAATTATTATTTTTTGCAAATAATTTCAATTCATTTATTTTTAATGATCGGAATGAATTGAAAGTACAAAAATAATAATTTGCATCTTTTGGAAATAGCTCTATAATATTTTTTAGGTCTTTATCTTTTACAAAACCAAAAATTAAATGCTTTTTATTTCCTTTTATTTGATGAACTTTTTCTAAAGTTAGTTTTAATGCATGCTCATTATGTCCCGTATCACAAATTGTGAGAGGAGATTTTGCTAATATTTGCCATCGGCCTTTAAGATTAGTATTACTAATCACATTTCTTATTCCATTAGTAATATTTTCTGAACTAATATTAAAATTTAATATATTTAACTGCTCAATTACAGATAAAACGCCTAAGATATTAGAAATTTGATATTCCCCTACTAATCCAGAATCCAATACTAATTTTTTAGAATTTAAAATATTTTTTACAATAAGTTTTAAATAAATAGCTGAAGATTCAATATTTTCAATCTTAAATAATTCATTAGCAAAAACAATTTTAGCATTATTTTTTAATGCTTCTGTTTTAAAAACCGGGGCTGATTCAGAATTGTATTCAGAAATTATTACAGGTGTTAAAGATTTGATTATGCCCGCTTTTTCATTGGCTATTTTAGGTATTGTATCACCTAATATTTCCATATGATCAAAACCAATATTAGTAATTAGACAAAGAATAGGTTGTATAATATTTGTGGAATCAAATCTTCCGCCTAATCCAACTTCAATTACAGCTATTTCAACGCATTGGTCTTTAAAAAATTGAAATGCTAAAACTACAGTAAGTTCAAAAAAAGAAGGTTGAACTTCTTCAATTAGGTCTTTATGCTGTTCAATAAAATCAATAATATAATTTTCAGAGGCATCTATACCGTTAACTTTAAATCTTTCTCTGAAATCTTTTAAATGCGGAGATGTATAAAGTCCAACTTTTAATCCTTTTTCAATTAGTATAGAAGTTATAAAATGTGAAGAACTTCCTTTTCCATTTGTTCCTGCAATATGTATGCACTTAAAATATTCTTGAGGATTTCCTAATGCTGAACACAATTTAATTATGTTAGTGAGCTTAGGTTTTAAAGCCTTATTTCCAATATTTTGAAAAGCGGGAAGTTTTGCATATAAAAATTCAACTGTTTCTAAATAAGTCATTTTTTGAAAATACTATGCCCCTCTTGTGATATTTATGGTAATGGTTCCAGAGGCTCTTGGTGGTGGAGTGCCTTCCGGAACTAGATTAGACTTTAATTTTTGAGTGATTTGTTTTTTGTAATAATTTGTTACAGAAGGACTTACAGAAGTTTCTACTACATCAATTTTTACTATATCTCCAAAATCATCCACTATTACTTTAAATTTTATTTTCCCAGTTTCTGATGAATTATCTTTCGGAATATTTAAAGGACCTTTGTTTTTCCAACCAGAAATACTTACCATGGCACCACTATTTCCTCCTCCGGTACCGGGTTTACCATAAATACTTTTTCCATCTAAAGTGCCTTTAGGATCTCCTTTGTCTCCTACTTCTCCAGCTTTCCCATCTCCATTATTATTTCCTCCTACCCCATTTTTTGTACCCACTGTGCCATTTGAATTTGAAGGATTACCCGATGATTTTTTAAAAATAGAGCCTTCATCTACATTTCTCTTGGGTTCTGCTTTGGGTGTTTCTGGAGCAGATGATTTAGATTTAGTTGGAACTGATTCTACTGGTTTTACAGTTGGTTTAGCATTTTCTGTTGTTTTCTTAACTACTACTTTGGTATCTTCATCCGATGTTATAACTGGTGGTTGCTTTGAAATTACTTTTGTTGCTTCTGATTTAATTTTTTCAACTGCTTGGGGCTTCACTGGAGAAACTTTTTTTTCAGTTTCTTTTTCAGCGGGTTTCACATCATAATTGTTTTTGGATGCATTTGCTTTATTGAGGGTTTGAATATCACCAGATCCAATTAAGTCTACCCCGTAATTAAGATCCACACCTAAAGCTTCTAATTCTACAATTGGTTCATAAACAATTTTAATAAAATACAAGGCGGCTAATAAGGCAATATATATTGAAATACTAATTACCCAAGCCTTAGGTTTATGATTTATCTTTTCAGAATCGTTATATATTGTTTCCAAAATTTTATGATTTATTTTTCAAAAACGGGTTTTTCCCCAGTTAATTGTTCTATTTTATCTGAATATTCAATTGCTTGTGCTTTTGAATTCGCATTTACAAAAACACGATAATATTTTTTTTCTTTTCTAAATTTTACAGGGATGCCATTTTCTGCTAAATATGAGGTTAAATTATCTACATTTTCTTTATTGATAAAAATACCAATTGAAATCAAAATATTTTCTGATTTTTCAAATTCAATTTGGCTAGAATCTTTTACTTGAGAATTTTTATTTAAAATATTTTTGGAAGATTTATTTTGGTCTTTAATTACAGATATTTCTTCCGACTTTTTTACCTGTTCTTTCTCAAATGAAATATCGGTAACAGTATCTACTGGATCAATTCCAGTGAAAACTCCTTTTTTTATTAATCGAGGCTCGTCTTTTTTTAAGAAAACTACATATAATAAGCCAGAAAATAACATTACTATTGGCAAGGCATATAAAATTATCTTTTTGTAATTAAATCGAATAATTTTATTATTGTCATTTTCAATCTTAACTTTCAATAATTCAGAATGTGAATCACTATTTTTAATAATGGAATCAGCATTACTTTTTTCTAGTATTATTTCTTTAGGCTCAGTTTCTGTAATGACTAAATTTAACACGGAATCATTGTTTTCATTTTTTTCTTTATAAAAATCTAATTTTCCGTCCGAATTCTTATAAAATATTCCTACATTTTTCCATGAATATTTATTATGGTCCTCTATTTCCAGTAGCAAATATTTTTTAAATTCTTGATAATCTAAATTAAGAATATTAAAAGGCACTCCCAATTTTATTGATAATAGATTAATAAGTTTGTCGTCAACATCTTTGGAAAGTAATGAATTGAATTTTAGGGTTTTAATAGATTCAACAATATGGTTATTTAAATCAAAATAAGGCTGAGTATACTCAGAAATAAATGCTCCTATGCCAGGCAAGACTATAAAATCATGTTCGTTTATTATTTTACCTATTTCATTTTTCAGGTTAAGCATCACTTTTTTTATAGAGAAACATTTATTCCAGCAACAAAATTAAGCCCAAGTTGTGAATAATTATAATATCTTTGATATTTCTGGCCAATTATATTATTTAATTTTACGAATGCTGAGAATTGTTTCGTGAATAGATATGTAAATTCTGCGTTCAAATCGGTAATATCTTTTAATTTTACTGGCTGTCCTTTATCTAAATCTTGAGCATATAGGCCTGCGATATAATAAAAGTCAAGACTTGCAACTAGTTTTTCGGAAACAGTGAAAATATTACCCCATCTACCTACAAAACTCGGTCTGTGATATGGTTTTGTGAATTTTAAAGATTCGTAATAATAATAATCCATTTTTAAATTAGACTTCCAGTTTTCAAAATTTGAATAGCCAATTTCAGTTGAAATATTGGCAAAATCTGTTTGAAAATCTTCGTAGTCAATTTGAAATTTAGTTGTTTTAATTTGTTTTAAACCATTTGGAGAATCATTCAAATCATCATTTTTGTTGTAATAATATAGATTTTGATATTTTCCATAAGAAATTTTTGCGTTGTAGCTAATTCCAGAAAATAATTCACCACGACTACCAATAAAAAAATCTTGATTTTTATAGGTGTTTAATAAGTTTGCTTGTTGTACAATAAAAGGATTTTCATTCAAAAAAGAATGAAGTGTATTTCTAATAATATCTCCATCAAAGCCGGCAAAGAAATAAATTAAGGTTGGATTTTTATAAGAAATCAAAACAGTGGGAAATCCTTTTGTTGAATTTATTTTTTCAATTTGGTCAAATTCATTTACTGCTTTGAATCCTATTTTTGCCGAGAATCTTTTTACATCAAATCTAAATGAAGGCTCCACTCTATACAAATTTCTCTTTCGAGTTGGATTTATTTCATAATTGTCGGATCGTTGAGTAAGGTAGGCTTCTGCATCTAATAGAGCAGTAACTTTATCTTTTACAATGGGGAAAAAGGATTTAAAATTTGTTCCCCAGTCTAATTCAGAGGCATTATAGTTATCAGTTAAATTTTTAATTCCAGTACTTAAGGAATAATCTACTTTAGGTTTAGGATTTGTGTTTTCAAATGTGGCAGCAAAAGAAAATAAATTTATTTTTTGTCTTAGGTCCTCAGGTTTGTAATCAAAATTTTGAGTTGTATCGTAACCATAGAAATAATAATTCCTTCTTTCATATCCAACATCCATCTTTAACTCGTAATTTTTTTGGTGGTATTTTCCATCAAGTTTTATTTTATTAAAGCTAGCAGCCGAGTTTTCATCATCTACTGGTCCTCTTTTAGTGGAGTTATGAAAAGCAGAAATACCATAAACTAATTTTCTATTTTGATCTGAATTAATATACGTTTCGCCAAAAATTCTTCCAAAATTTCCAAATCCTATTTTAAAGTAGTTCTTATACCCAATTTTCTCGTCTAGAGTTGATTTCTTAGCCAAAGGGTTTACCACATTTGGAATAAATTTGGTTTCTTCCACTGCAGTTGGCTTTCGGTCATAAAATGAATAATTCATTTTAACTTGTTTCTTTTCATTTACAATAGGCGGAATTTTATCAAATATCCTATTTGCTTTTTGTAATTCAACTTGTCTTTCTTTGGTAATATTTATCTCCTCATTACCAATTTCTTTTTGTGCAATGGCATAATTTGAAAGCCCTAAACCCAATACAATTAATATTTTGCCTTTCATTTAATTAATAGCTTTTAATTTTTGTTTTGCTAATTCAACTGTTTGCTTATTATCAGAATTTTCAATAATTGAATTGAGTGTGGCTTTCGCCATGAAAGTATCTGATTTTCCTAGATAATTGTCGGCAATTAGTAAAAAGCTTTTTTCATACCAATAGACAAAGTCTGAAAAATCACTCGCTAATTCTTGAAGTGTTTTTATTGATTGGTCGTATTCTCTAGATTTATATAACATTTCACCGATAAGATATTTTGCTTCAGCTCCATTAATATCTTTAGCCATCCCTATAGTTTTCTCAAATTCTTTTTTAGCCTCTAGATTGTTTTTCTTTTGCATATAGGCTTTGCCTAAAAACAAGTTACCCCTATTCTCAGCTCCCATTACAGTATTTCCTCCATCTGTTATAACTTTTTGAGCATATTCAATAGTTTTATCATAATTACCAGAAAAGAAATAGGCTTTGAATAATCCTTCCCAGGCTATTACCAGGTCTCTTTTATTTGATGAAGAGGTCAGAACACTTTGATAATTTGAAATAGCCTCAGGATAATTTTGAGCTTCAAAATAAAGAGCTGCAGATCGTGAAGCGGCTTTAGTAATGAATTCGATTTGATTTTCAGAAATAATATCTTTATAGTATTTTAATGCCTCATCTTTATTATTAAGAATAAAATTTGACTCAGCAATTAAAAATTTTGCTTCGGGAATAGAAGTACTGTTTGAATAGGCATTTATAAAATTTTTAAAGGAAACTATGGCCTTTTCATATTTTTCAGCATAATACAAATCTTTTGCAGAATCGAATTGAAGATTTGATACAGAGTTAGCACCAGGATTGGACTTTTTAAATCCTTCTGCAATTTCAAAGAATTCTTCACTCCTATTTTCTGAATTTAATGCTTCTCTTATTCCAAGCAGAGCTTCTTCGGCAAATGGAGTACTTCCAAACTTGTTTATAATAATTTTATAATCTGTAATAGCCTTTGAATTGTCTTTTAAATTAGAAAACGAGAGTGCTCTTTTTAATAAAACTTGAGGGACTAAAATACTATTTGGTTTTTTACGGAGCAAATCTGTCAAAATAGAAACAGCAGCAACATAATTGCTTTTTTCCATTTCGATAATTGCACTTTGATAAAGTGCTTCATCTATTAATCGTGAAGATCCATATATTTTGGCAAACTTGTCAAAAATTTCTATTGCTTCAGCGTCTCTATCTAAATACCTTAATGTAAGCCCTTTCTGATATAATGCATAATCTTTATCTGTTTTATTATTTGTTAAAGCTAAATCATAAAACTTTAAAGCTTTTAAATAATTTTTGTTTACCAAGTGGCAGTCTGCAACTCGAATTAAGGCATCTTCTCTATTTTGATTAAATTTAATATTTCCTACCGTTTTTGCTAAAAAATCTTCAAAATAAGAAATAGACTTATTATAATCTTTTTTGTTATAACTAAGATATCCAAGGTTATAAATACTTTTATTTTTTATATCCGAATCTGTCGAAACTAGTAATTCGCGATATAATTCTTCTGTATCTGGCTTATCAAGTTGATATGACGCCTCCGCTTTCCAAAACTTTGAATCAGTTACATATTTAGAGTTTAAAGGTTTACTTAATGATTTATTAAAATAATTAATTGCGTTTTCGTATTTCTCTAAATTAAATTCTAAAACACCTTGATTAAAACATAATTTTTGATAGGCTTCATCAATTTTAGTGGTTCTTCGCTTTAGTACTTCAATATATGATATTGCCGAAACATAATTATTTGAATCATATAAAATTTCGCTTAAAAGCTCATTGGCTTCATCTTCATATTTACCATCCGTATAATTTTTTAAATAAGCCTGAAGCTCTATAATTGCTTGTTGATTATTATTTTTTTCAACTAAAACTTTAATTAGATTAAAAGTTGCTTCTTCTTTTATTGCTTTATCAAAATTTAATTTTTTAGCGGTTTCAAATGCTGCCAAAGCAGAATTTAAATCATTAGATTTAAGGGAAGAAATTCCAAGATAGTATGCAGATTGTTGCCCAATTTCATTGTTATTATTAGCTATAGTTTTAAATAAAGCGGCAGATTTTTCATAGCTATTTATTTTATACAAGCTATAGGCATGTCTAAAACTAACTTGATCGGAAATTGAACTTCTTCTAAAACTTTTAAATTTATCGTAGTATAAGGCTGCTTTATCAAAATTATTATCAAAAAAATAGACTTCTGCTGTTACTAAACAAATTTCATCTATTTTTCTTCCATTGGGATTTGCAATAATAGGTTCTGCGTATTCTAATAATTGAGTATATTTTTTTTGCCGGAAAAGAATTTGAGCAATCCAATTTGGGACTTCAATTTTATATGGATTTACATTTTCTACTCTTTTTAGATCAATTAAGGCTAAGTCAAAGTTTAAGTCTTGAAAATTGATTACAGCGGCATAATAAGCAGCATTTATAGAATTAGGCGCAACTGTGGCTTTAACATAATCAAATTCCTTCAAAGCATTTTTGAAATCTTTAATTAGATAATAAGATAAACCCAATTGATATCTTAATTCATAAGTATCGATATTATCTTGCCTATTATCCAAAGCTTTTTTATAGTATTCAATTGCATCCAAATATTGGCCTTTATCAAAAAAGCTTTTGGCCAAATCACTAAATATTAATTTCGCCTTTGGATGCTCTGGATTATTCATCACAAAGCGTTCAACTTCTATATCGGCGTCTTTGGATTGAGAATATAAAGAACTTAAAGCAGAATAATACTGTGCATTAGCAATGTTAAACTTATTAGGATTTAGTGATTTCTCTGATTTCTCAACATATTCATGTAATTCTTTTCTAGAAGCGGCATAGGCTTTTTTTTCGAAAAGCTCAACGCCATTATTGTAATGAGCCTCTATCTGAGTATAGCTTAATGTATTTTGAGCAAATATTGAATGAAAAGAACAAATAAAAAGGAAAAAAAATGTTTTTAATTTCATATAAGACATTATAACGATATTACAATAAAAAGAGATAAAATTGCACTGATTTTAGCCCAAAAATAACCTTATTAATATGAATTTCATATTTTTTTTCGTTAAAAACGCCATAATTTGAGAAAAATTGTAGTTTTGTGATTATTCAAATAAATAATTCAATGAAAATAAAAAACAAGTCATTTTGCATTTTAATACTTTTTGTTACAATTAACTCTTTAACCATAACACTTGTAAAAAGTCAAATGAAAAACTATTGCATTACCTATAATTTATCCATGCCAAAGCCCAATACACATTATTTTGAAGTAGAAATGCAGCTCAACTTATTAAATATATCCCCAATTTTTGAAAATACTTCATATATAGATTTTAAATTGCCTGTTTGGACTCCTGGATCTTACCTGATTAGAGAATATGCTAAAAATATTGAAGAATTTACAGCATTTTCAGATAATAAAATCCTAAAGTTTTCAAAAATTGACAAAAGTACATGGCGCATAATAAAAGAAAAAAATAGTTCTTTAAGAATCAAGTATAAAGTATATGCCTATGATCTTACGGTCCGAACTTCTTTTTTAGACGATTCTCATGGTTATATAAATGGTGCTTCTGTTTTTATGTATATTCCTCAGCTTATGAACGAAAAATATGCATTACAAATTATTCCACATGCTAGTTTTGAAAAAGTTTCTGTCGCTTTACCTTTAATTGCCAAAAATAAATATGAGGTTGAAAATTATGATCTCTTGGTGGATAGTCCAATTGAAATTGGTAATCAAGAAATAATAGAGTTTGAAGCGTTGGGCATTAAACATACTATTGCAAATTATTCGATGGATAAACTAGCATACGATAAAAATAAATTAATCGAAGATTATACAAAAGTGGTAACAGCGGCATCAACAGTTGTAGGTGAAAAGCATCCTTGTAGAGAATACTTGTTCATTATTCATCATTTGCCAGGAATCGGAGGTGGTTTAGAGCATTTAAATTCCACTTCTTGTCAAACAAGCCCAGATGTATATCAAAACGTTGATAAGTATATAGGTTTTTTAGGGTTAATAGCTCATGAATATTTTCACCTTTGGAATGTGAAGAGAATAAGACCTAAGGCTTTAGGACCATTTGACTATGAGAAAGAAAATTATTCTAATATGTTATGGGTTTCAGAGGGATTCACTTCTTTTTATCAAGATGATATTTTAAGAAGAGCTGGGATTATTGATGATATTTCATTTTTGAGAAAGTGTGCTATTAAAATTGGTACTATTGAGAATTCACTAGGTAACAAGGTGCAATCAGCCACAGAGGCGAGTTGGGATGCTTGGATAAAATTTTACAGACCTAATGAGAATTCCAATAATTCTACCGTTTCTTATTATACAAAAGGTGGAGTTTTAGCTATGGTTTTAAACTGTATTATTATTGAAGCCACAAATGGACAAAAAACTTTAGATGATGTTTTCAAACTAGTTTGGAACACCCATTATCTAAAAGATAATCGTGGATTTACAGACGATGAGTTTATTAAAGCTTGTGAAAAAGTTGCAGGAATTGATTTGAAAACATTTTTTGAAGATCATATTTATGGCACCAAAACAATAGATTATAAAGAATATTTTGATAAAATTGGTATTAATTATATTAGTGAAATAGCCAATAATAACACACCATGGTTCGGAGCAGAAATAAAGAATAGAATAGTTACTAAAGTGGAAAAAGGCTCTGGTAGTTATGAAAACGGTATTAATGTTAATGATGAGATAATAAGTATAAATGGAAAAATATATAATGAACCGAGTGATTTTATAAAAAACAGAAAAGTAGGAGATGAAATAAAAGTTAAGGTATTTAGATCCGGTAAAATTTTAGATTATTCTATACCTTTAGTACAAAATCCAAATATTAGAATTGAATTAAAACCAAATGATACCCGTCAAAATAAATACAAAAGATTTATGCATTTATAAAAAAAAGGGCATCTGCCCCTTTTTTTTATAAAAACTCCAGTATAGTAATAAAGTTAATTTTATATTTTAAGCATGTCGTCCATTCCTAATACGCCGGTTTTGTCAATAATCCACTCAGCCGACAAAACAGCACCTAAGGCAAAACCTATTCTGGTATAAGCCGTATGCTTAATTTCTATTTCATCATATTCAGAAATATATTTTACCAGGTGTGTACCCGGTACTTTCCCTTCTCTAGATGACCAAATCGGGACTTCTTCGCTTTTAGGAATTTCATTATTTACCCATCTTTTTTTGTTTTCATTATTTTCCATTATTCCCTCGGCAATAGAGATTGCTGTTCCACTCGGAGAATCTAATTTTTCAAGATGATGAATTTCGCTACTAAATATTTCATATTGGCTATGTGGAGCCATCATTTTAGCTAAAAAATTATTTAATTTAAAAAACAGATTTACTCCAATACTATAGTTTGATGCATAAAAAAAAGCTGCATTATTCTCTAAACAAAGCTGTTCTATCTCTTTTTTTTTGTCAAGCCATCCAGTGGTTCCACAAACTGTTTTTAATCCAGCCTTCATACAAAACATTAAATTATCTGCCGCTGATTGAGGAGAACTAAACTCAATCACAACATCTACATTTGAAACGCAAAGTTTTGATCTTTCAGAAATAGTGTTAATATCTATTTTAGCAACAATTTCATGACCGCGTTCGGAGGCTATTATTTCAATAGCTTTTCCCATTTTCCCATAACCCAACAACGCTATTCTCATCTTTTATTTAAAATTTAGTTCTAAAGCTATACCTAAAGCGATATTTTGGTTAAAAAATAATGGCTTTGTTTTTAAAGAAATGTCATCTGTAACATCAAAAGATTTTAAATGGGCAGAAGCATTGGCTTCTACTGCAAAAAGCAACCAGCCTAATGAAAAACCAATTAAAGTGCCTTGCTTCCATCTTCTATATTGATTTGCCGCAGTGGTAATTAATGATATTGAATATGGTCCTCGACCATCAATTAGCTGCTCAGTTAAATTTTTTTCATTCATGTCTATTAAATACCCTTTAAAAGTTTGGTATTTTTTGTTGTTAGAATAAATAAAATAGGCCCCAACTCCTGCAGAACCATAAACCAAAGGCAATTTGATAAATTGTTTATTAGTAATTTGCCCCCAACCAGGTACTAGCAATGATCTTACAAACGCAATTTTCGGAATATCCTTTTCTAAAAAAGGGATTACTCCAAATGATTTTCCCAAAGTAATTTTAGTTTCCTTTAAAGCAGATTTAAACTTTGCACCACGCAGAGTATCAACACTTACCTTACTTTTTAAACCTATGCTATCATTTTTAGTTTTGAGGCTGTCTTGGCCGAAAAGCAAATGGCTCATTAATCCGCAAAATAGGAAAACTAATATTTTAAGATTCAAATTAATCAATTTTACTTTCTTAATTTATTAATAATTTCATCCATATCTTCTTTAGAATTAAATGGTATTTTTATTTCTCCCTTTGTATTGTTGTCAGCAATGACAGCAACTTTTTTACCAAATATAGTTGTAAATCTATCTTGAATATCGCTTAAGATAACTTTAACTACAGGATGTTTTTTCAAATATTTGATAGATTTTATTTTTGAGTTTGCTGATTTTACTAATTCTTCAACTCTTCGTACAGACAAATCTTTTGAAATTATATCATTGACCAACTTTTCAAGTTGAATGGGGTCTGCTATTCCTAATAGTGCTCTTGCGTGACCCATACTAAGTTTTCTTTCTTTTAAACCTTGTTGAACAAATTGAGGTAAATTAAGCAACCTCAAATAATTAGTTATAGTACTTCTATCTTTTCCTACTCTTGTTCCTAATTCCTCCTGTTTTAAATGACATTCAGTTATTAATCTTTGATAAGTAAAAGCAATTTCTATAGGATTTAAATTTTCTCTTTGGATATTTTCTATTAAACCCATTTCCAACATTTGATTATCAGAAGCCTCTATGATATATGCGGGAATTTTTTGTAATCCAGCTAATTTTGATGCTTGTAGCCTTCTCTCTCCAGAAATTAGCAAATATCTATTGCCTTCTTGTTTTCTAACTGTAATTGGTTGAATAATGCCTTGAACTTGAATAGATTCTTTAAGTTCATTTAATGAGGAAGGATCAAAATTTGATCTAGGTTGAAATGGATTTGGATCAATTAAGTCAATAGATAATTCATTTGAAGCAATATGTTCAATTTCATTATTAATATTTACATCTAAAGGTTTTTCTGGCAATAATGCACTAAGGCCTCTACCTAAACCCATTTTCCTTTTTATTTTATCCATTTTTGGAGTTTTCTTTTATTTCAATTGCCAGTTTTAGATAGTCCGAAAAACCAACATGTGTTAAAGTTTGATTTGAATATTCTTCTAAAAATTTAGTTGCTGCCAAATAGTAATTTCTTGAAACAATTGAATTTAACAGTATTTCCGAAAAATTTAATTTAATATTATCAATAAAGCTGGAAATAATGGTATTATTAACATCATACTTCGTAAGTAAAATACCTTCAATTAAAACATCCCCAGTTTTTAATAACTTTATTAATGTTTTTTCTATTTCATCTAATCCATAATACTCGCATTCTACAGGAATTATGATAGAATCTACCAACTTTAAAAATATATCTGAAATGTTTGATTCACCTGAAGGAAAATCAATTATTACGTAATTATAAGTATTAAAAAGTGAGGAAAAATGAGTCTTAAAATCACAAATTTCAGATAAATTACATTTCCCTAAAGATAAAAAATCCCAAGAAGATTGAAATTTTTTAATCTTAAAACTTGCACTAAATAAATTATCAATATCATTTAAATCAATAGTGTTAACTTTTTGACTTAAATAATTAGTTAACTTATTTTTATAATCAATATCTACACATAAAACACTCAAACCTAAAGTAGCCAAGCTTTCTGATAAATAAGCGGCTGTTACAGTTTTTCCTGTATTTTTTTCTTGATTATAAATACCTATTACCTTTGTCATAAACATTAAAGAGTACAAAATTGGTATAAAACAATTAAAGAACAAATGAATATGCCTTGAAATGTTTCATTATGAAAAAAAAGAGGCTCATTGTATGAACCTCTTTAATTTTATCCTAAATATGCTTTTAATGCTTTACTTCTTGAGGTTTGTCTTAATCGCCTAATAGCTTTTTCCTTAATTTGTCTTACTCGCTCTCGAGTTAAATTAAATTTTTCGCCTATTTCTTCTAATGTCATGGCTTGTTCACCATTTAAGCCAAAGTAAAACATAATAACTTCTGCTTCTCTTTGAGTTAACGTTGATAATGCTCTTAAAACCTCTCTTCTCAATGAGTCATTCATTAATTCTTGATCAGGTCTTATTTCTGTATCATTTTCTAAAACATCTAATAAGCTGTTTTCTTCACCTTGTACAAAAGGAGCATCAACAGAAACGTGTCTTCCAGAAATTTTCATTGTATCTACCACCTCATTTGCAGAAATTTCTAATACCTCGGCTAATTCTTCTGGCGATGGCTCCCTTTCAAACTTCTGTTCTAATTCAGAAAAGGTTTTTGATATCTTATTTAATGAACCAACTCTATTTAAAGGTAAACGTACAATTCTAGACTGTTCGGCTAAGGCTTGTAAAATACTTTGACGAATCCACCAAACGGCATAAGAAATAAATTTAAAGCCTCTGGTTTCATCAAATCTTTGGGCTGCTTTAATTAAACCTAAGTTTCCTTCGTTAATAAGATCACCTAGTGAAAGTCCCTGATTTTGGTATTGTTTTGCCACTGATACAACAAATCTTAGATTGGCTTTTGTTAGCCTTTCCAATGACAACTGATCTCCATCTCGTATTTTTTGAGCTAAAATCACCTCTTCGTCCGGTGTTAATAGGTCAACTTTACCAATTTCTTGAAGATATTTATCCAAAGATTGGCTTTCTCTATTGGTAATCTGTTTGCTAATTTTAAGTTGTCTCATATTGCTTATTAAAATTTTTCAGCTATTATTTTTCCTGTTTTTGATTCAATTTTAAAGAATAAATCTTTTAGGATTTCCTTTCATTACTATTAGTTAAAAACAACAATTAATTGTTGTTTATTGTTCAGATTTAGGATTTCCTTCATTGCTTGGTCTAGGTAATAAAACTTTTCTTGAAAGTCGATATTTTCCAGTTTTTTTGTCAATTTCAGTCAATTTAACTTGAATAATATCTCCTTCCTTTAAAATTCCGTCCATGCTAGGAAGTCTATCCCAGCTTATTTCAGATATATGTAAAAGGCCTTCTTTTCCAGGTAAAAATTCACAAAAAGCACCAAATGCTTGTATTGATTTTACTTTCGCCTCATATACTTCACCTACATCGGGCATTTTAACAATACCTTCAATTCTTTTACGAGCAATGCTCATGCTTTCGCCATTTGTGGCAAAAATAGAAATATATCCTTTGTTATCTTTTTCTTCGATATTAATAGTTGCACCTGACTCTCTTTGGATTTCTTGAATTACTTTTCCACCAGGTCCTATTACTGCTCCAATAAGTTCTCTATCTATTATTATGTTGTGAGCTCTAGGTGCAAAAGGCTTTAAATCAGCTTTAGGCTCAGCAATTACTTCAGTCATTTTAGACAGAATGTGTAATCTACCTTCTTTTGCTTGATTTAATGCTTTCTCTAAAATATCAAAAGACAAGCCTCCAATTTTAATGTCCATTTGACAAGCAACAATTCCTTTAGCAGTACCTGTAACTTTAAAATCCATATCCCCTAAATGGTCTTCGTCTCCTAAAATATCTGATAAGACTGCCCATTTATTACTTTTCGGATCGGTAATTAATCCCATAGCAATTCCTGAAACAGGGGCTTTTATTTGAATACCAGCATCCATTAAAGAAAGGCAGCCAGCACAAACGGTTGCCATTGATGAAGATCCATTAGATTCTAGAATATCACTTACTATTCGAATAGTATATGGATTTTGATCTTCAGAAGGCATTACTTTTTTTAATGTTCTTTGTGCCAAATTTCCATGTCCAACTTCTCTTCTTCCAACTCCCCTATTTGGTCTAACTTCACCAGTTGAAAAACCAGGAAAATTATAATGTAAATAAAATTTAGAAAATCCTTTAAACATAGGTTGATCAACTATTTGCTCATCCAGTTTTGTACCAAGAGTGGTAGTTGATAAAGATTGAGTTTCTCCTCTAGTAAACACAGCTGAGCCGTGTGCAGAAGGCAAATAATCAACTTCACAAACAATAGGTCTAATTTCATCTAATTTTCTTCCATCTAGCCTTTTATTTTCATCCAATACCATTTTTCTAGAGGCATCATAAGTGATATCTCCAAAATAAACTTTGTGCAGGGGATTAGATTTCTGTTCTTCAGGTAAAGTTTCGATAAATTCTTTTAAGACTGATGAAAATCCCTCGCTTCTTTCGGCCTTAACAGGGCTTCCTTTTAAACAAACTGCATATACTTTGTCAAACATCGCATCATACATTTGTTTTTTCAAATCTTCATCATGCTTTTCATGATTATAAACTCTCTTTGTTAAATTTCCTACTTTTGCTTCTAATTCTTTTTGAGCAACAATTTGTGTTACAATAGCAGCATGGCCTATTTTAATGGCTTCAATCATTTCTAACTCAGAAGCTTCATTTGATTCTCCTTCTACCATTATAATGCTTTCCATGGTTCCGGCAACAATCAAATCTAAATCTGCAGAGGCAATTAATTTAGCTGGAGGATTTACCACATACTCGCCATTAATTTTACAAACTCTTACTTCAGATATTGGTCCATTAAAAGGTATATCAGAAACCATAATTGCAGCAGAGGCTGCTAAAGCGGCTAATGCATCTGGCTGAACATTTTCATCTGAAGAGTGTAAAGTTACCATTACTTGAACTTCAGCATGATAATCTTCTGGAAAAATAGGTCTAAGGGCTCTATCTATTAATCTTGAAATTAATATTTCATTATCAGATAATCTCCCTTCTCTTCTTTGGAAACTTCCTGGAATTTTTCCAGCAGAACCAAATTTCTCTTGATAGTCAACAGATAAAGGTAAAAAGTCGGTACCTTCTCTGTGTTCTCTAGCAGCACAAACCGTAGCTAACATTAATAAATTCCCGCATCTAAGTACAACTGATCCGTCTGCTTGTCTTGCTAATTTTCCTGTTTCTAGGGTAATGGTTTGACCATCCGGCATTTGGATGGCTTGTGAATGAATGTTGAACATTTAAATTTATATTATGTTGTATTTCCGCTTTTTATACAACTATTTAATCCTTATTTCCGCGGGGATAATTTTGAAACTTTCAAAAAAAAGAGGAACCTTATTTAAAAAGGTTCCTCAAATAATTTATTTACGAATACCTAGTTCAGCTATAATAGCTCTGTAACGACTAATTTCAATTTTACGAAGGTAGTCTAATAATCTACGACGCTTTCCTACTAACTTTAATAGTCCAGAGCGCGTAGAGAAATCATGCTTGTGAACTTTTAGGTGCTCGGTAAGATGAGCAATTCTATAAGTAAATAATGCGATTTGTGATTCAGCAGAACCTGTATCGCTTGGGGTTCTAAGAAGACCTTTCTGTGAAAAAATTTCTTCTTTCTTTTCCGGAGTTAAATACATGTATTTTAACCTAGATTTAAAAATTAAACAATTATTATAAAAACGACCGCAAAGATAAGTATTTTATCTTTATTAGTACCTAATTATTTAAATTATTAAATTTATGTTTCAAATTTTTAAATTTTAAGTATTTCAAGAATTTGTCAAAAAAGGAGTTATAAGTATCATTTTCGAACAGACGAGCATCGTTTGAAGCTTTTTTCATTAGATAGATTCCTATGGCCAATAATACAGTGTTGGGGATCCAAACGCCTACAATTACTGGTATTAATCCTTCTTTGGCATACTTATCACCTAACTGCATTAGCACATAAAGAAAAATAAAAAAGCTAATTGATACTAAAACAGGCATTCCAAAGCCGCCTTTTTTAATAATTGAGCCTAATGAGGCTCCTATTAGAAACATGACTAAACAAGAAAATGCCATAGTGACTTTATGCCATCTTTCAACGTCTGCACGCCACATTTCTTTTTGTTTTCCTAAAATTATGGATTGGTCTGCTTCAATTGTTGACTTTAAATTTTTTATTTGTGAAATGGCCGTTTCTAAGGCTTCAGATTTTCTGTAGCCTTTCTGAAATTCTACCATTTTTGCATTTATCCAATTTCCAGGCTTAATTGTAACTTTTTTTATTGTGTCGTTTTTGTTTACTGGAGCAGGTGCTCGCAAATAAAATGAGTTTTGAGATTTTAATTGTGTGGTTTGTTGGTCAATAGTTTTTACTATTTCAACTTTTGAAGAATCAATCACTTTAGTTAGTTCTTTGATATCCTTCATATATTCATGGTATTTAAACTGTTCTTCATTCGTCCGCTTAATACCAAAACTTTCTAGTGAAAAAACAATTTTATTTTTTTTAAAATTGTTTCTTACAAATTGGGTTTCATCGTATTTATTGAAATTGTTTGCGTATTCTATATAATTATGCCCATTAAACAATTCAAAAATTAGGTAGTTGTCATTGTACATAAAATACATTTTGCCAGAATCAGCTACAGTTAGACTTCTATTTCCATTATTAGAAGTATGGTCGTAAATGATAATCTTTTTCATTGATTTACCATCTGACATTTTCTCTTGGACCTTAATTCTATATCCTGGTATTTCTCTGTAAAATATGCCTGGATGAATATTTAAGGTCATTTTAGTGGTTTTTACATCCCAAAGTAAAGAATAACCTTTAAGATTTGCCCATGGATTGATATAGTTATTGTAGAAAAAAGAAGCTACACAAATGAAAATTGAAAATATGAAAGTAGGTAAAACCATTCTGCTCAATGGAATACCTGCAGATTTCATTGCTGTAAGTTCGGAGTGTTCTCCAAAGTTACCAAAACACATTAAAGTTGCTAATAGTATGGCAAGTGGAAGAGCTGTAGGAACGGTAATTAAAGAAAAATAAAGAAACAACTTTGAAAAAACATCTAATCCTAGATCCTTTCCGATGAAATCTTCAAAATACATCATTAAAAATCGCATCAAGAAAATAAAAACAACCACAGCTGTGGTTAAAACGAACGGTCCAACAAACGATTTTAAAAATAACTTATCGATTTTCCTCATAAAGGTAGATTTCTGTCGTAAAAGTCGAAATCATTTATTCGAAAACAAAATTTTTAAGTTTTATTAAGTGTTTATCCACCTACTATTTCTTTTAAATCTGTAATAAGGCCTTTCCAAAGTGAATCTAAATCTTCTAAATCTTCATTGTCAGAACAATCTGTAATCTTTAAGTAAACAGAATTATCAATTTCACTGGTAATTAACTTAAACTCAAGAAAATTTCCCTCATCTGATCCTAAAAAATCAAATCGTGCAGACTTATTTAAACGAGATGACATTTCTGCAATATGGGGTACTTCATCCCAAAAAAAATGAAAATTGTGGTTGCTATCCATATGCACTTTATCCGCAAACCATTGTTGCAAACCGCCAGCAGAACTAATATAATTAAATAACACTTTTGGTGATGTTTTGAAAGGAAATTCTTGTGAATATTTATACTTTGCCATAATTAATAGGAATAATTAATACGATTTAGAGTATTCTCTTTATTAATGCAAGAAAAAAAAAATATAAATTATTTTTTTATACAAGTTAGGTAAAGATTTTGGAATATTTAGAAAGGTTTACTACTTTTGCACCTCGATAAAATGGCGGGGTAGCTCAGATGGTTAGAGCGTCGGATTCATAACCCGGAGGTCAGGGGTTCGATCCCCCTTCCCGCTACACTTGCAATTTGTATTATTTTAAGGTAAATGAGGAATTCACTAGAAATGAGTTCCTTTTTTTTTTAAATATGAGGTAAAATAACATTAAAACTGCTTCCTACTCCAACTTCGCTTTTTACTACGATTCTGCCCTTGTGCATATCAATTATACGCTTGCAGATAGATAATCCTATACCATGTCCTTTGAATGAAGATGCATTTTTTGTTCTATAAAAGGGTTCAAATACCTTATCTATTTCATCTTTTGGGATACCAATACCTTGATCAGAAATTGTGATAATACAATTACTTTTATTAAATCTAATTTTGACTGTGGCTAATTTATCAGAAGAGTATTTACAAGCGTTATCAAACAAATTATTAAAGACAGTTTTTAACAATGGCTTGTTGCCTTCAATGGTAACCCAGTTATCATCTTCTGGTATTTCATCAAAATCAATATGTATTTGATAATCAGAATGTTGATGAGTAATTTCGTCTTGAACCTCAAACAGGACCTCGTCTATTCTAATATTAACAAGTTTTAAAGTTTCATCCCCTTTTTCAGATTTAGCAAGTTGTAGTAGGCCATTGGTTAGTTGAATTAATCGTTGGTTATCTGTATAAAGTGACTTTAATATATTTTTATATTCATCAGAAGTTCTTTCATTTTCTAATGCTACTTGAATTTCTGATTTTATTGCAGCTAATGGCGTTCTTAATTCATGGGAAGCATTACTTACAAAACTCCGTTGAAGCTCAAATGATTTTTCAATTCTTCCAAGCATTTCGTTGAAATTTCTTGCTAATTGGGCAATTTCGTCTTTATTATTTCCAGTACTTAATTTTTTAGTTAAATTATAAGCAGAGATTTTTGAAACTTCTTGATTTATTCGCGATATGGGTTTTAAAGATTGGCTTGAAAAAAACAAACTGAAGGCAATTGTAACAAAAATGGCGGAAAGTAGGCCAATTATCAATACATCTTTTATGTTATCTAGCTTTTGTTTTCCATAAACATCCTCAGATTGAGCCAATATAAGAAAATTGTCACCTTCTTCTTCATTTTGATACACTAGACCCACCACCTCCTTATTATTATAGGAAGTTTCTAAAAATTTTTGTCGTCTTACTTTTTCTAGAAGTTTTTTATTATAAAAAAAGGTATCTGCCTCATAATTTGAATATTTAATTTCATTTAAATCATTAAATACAAGTACTTCTGCGGCATACAATGAATTAAGGGTGTTTCTATCGATTTTTTTTAGTAATCTACTATCAATATCCTTTTCTTTTATCAATAGCCTTGCTGTAGTTAAAGCTCTATTTTTAAGGTAGTTAATGAATTCTTTTTTAGTGTATCCTTCTAATAAATAATATAAAGAAATTGAAAAAATCAATAGAATTGTAGCAACTATTAATGTGAACTGAAAGGCTATTTTGGTCCTTATTTTCATTGTTCCTCCTTTAGTACATAGCCCATTCCTGTTTTGGTATGAATGAGTTTTGGGGTAAAATCTCTATCAATTTTCTTTCTTAGAAAATTAATATACACTTCTACAACATTTAAACTTTGCTGCATACTTTGTTCCCAAAGGTTTTCTGAAATATCGCTTTTTGATACTATTTTTCCTTTGTTTTTAATGAGATATTCTAAAAGCAAAAATTCTTTAGGTGTAAGTTCAATATTTTGACCGGCTCTAGTAACAATTTTAGCTTCTGGATCTAGTTCTAAGTCGGCAATTTTAAGCGAATTACTACTTTCTTGGGTCTCTCTGGCGTTTCTTTTTATGAAGACATTGATTCTAGCTAATAGTTCTCTAAAATCGAATGGTTTAACTAAATAATCGTCTGCTCCTTTTTCAAAACCTTCAATTTTATCTTCAGTTTCTCCCAATGCTGTGAGCATTATAATTGGAACTGATGGTTTCTTCTTTCTTACTTCTTGACAAACTTCATAACCATTTAAAACGGGTAAATTTAAATCGAGTAAAATAAGGTCAAAATCATTAGAAATAGCCATTTTTAATCCGATTTTTCCGTCATAAGCTATTTCAGTTTCAAAACCTTTCTCTTGTAATCCTTTGCTTATATTTTGAGCTATTCGAAGATCGTCTTCGATAATCAGTATATTTTTTGCGTTTTTCATACTAATTTAGATTTTTTTGCGAATATTTTTGAATAATCCAACTAAAACTATAAACCAGCAATACTCCAATAGGATTTAGCCATAAATAGGCAACTAATTCATATTTCCAAATCAAAATTACAAATATTTGTGCAATTAGTGCCCCATAAAATATAGAATTAGCTTTAATTTGTTTTACATAAAACGCTACTAAAAATATTCCTAAAATAACTCCATAAAACCATGAACCCAGAATATTTACCAACTCTATCATGCTATTACCCAATTTTTGAGCGAAAGAAGCTATTAGAATACAGAATAACCCCCAAAAAATTGTTAAAAGTTTAGAATATAATAGTTCTTTTTTCGGATTTTCAGGCTTTAATTTTGTTTTGTTAATTACGTCAATTAAGCTCGTAGCTGCCAATGAATTATATGCAGATGCTACAGATCCCATTGAAGCGGAAAAGATAATTGCAATTAATAATCCGATAAATCCATGAGGTAAATGATCTAAAATAAATCTAAGAAATATATAATTTACGTCATTCGGATCACCTTCAGGGTTATTTTTTTTTATAATATTAGAAACCTCTCCTTTTAGCTCCTTTTGTTTTGCATCAAAAGTTTTTATTCTGGCTTGTGAATTTACAATTTCTATTTTATTTTCACTTTGAATGGCTTGATGAAGTTTATTCACCTCTAAATTTCTTTCTAAATTAAGTTTATTATTTTCAGATTCAATTTTCAGATAGGATTCAGAATATTTACTATTAATAATTTTTTCGGTTTCTACTTTGTTAAAAAAAACTGGAGATGAATTAAATAAATAAAATACATAAACGAAAACACCAATTAACAGAATTCCAAATTGCATTGGAATTTTTATCAGTCCGTTCATAATTAAACCCATTCTACTTTGCTTTATAGAACTAGCTGTTAAATACCTACCAACTTGAGACTGATCAGTTCCAAAATAGGATAATTGTAGAAAAAAGCCTCCAATCAAGCCTGACCATAGATTGTATCTTTCTTTTGGGTTAAATTCCAAATCTATTACGTTAACATGATTAGTTTTTCCCGCAATTTGAATGGCATCTAAAAAGCCAATGTCGGCAGGTAATAAGTGAATAACCATATAGCCAGCAAAAAACATGGCAAAAATTACAAAAAGCATTTGCTGAAGATGTGTATAAGAAATAGCTTTCGTTCCACCTACCACTGTATATATCAATACAATGCCTCCCATTATAATATTTGTGATGGTGATATCCCATCCAAATATGGTGCTTATAATAATAGATGGGGCATAAATTGAAATTCCAGTTGAGATAGCTCTTGAAATTAAGAAAAGAATTGCAGTAAAAATTCGAACTTTTGAATCAAACCGATTTTCTAAAAATTCATAAGCAGTAAAAACTTTTAAACGATGAAAAATGGGTACGAATGTAATACTTAAAACAACCATAGCGAGAGGTAAACCAAAATAAAACTGCACAAATCGCATCCCATCTGTAAAGCCTTGCCCAGGGGCTGACAAAAATGTTATAGCGCTAGCTTGAGTAGCCATAACTGAAAAACCCACATGATACCATGGAAGCGACTTATTACCAAGCAAGTACCCGTCAATATTTGTATCTTTAGTACTTTTATATAAACCAAATGCTACAATTGAAATTAAGGTTAGAGCTAAAAAAATCCAATCAATTGTTGTCATGAAAAATAGCGAGTTAATATATAATAGAAAATGATTTGTAAAAAAAGAAATCCAATTAATATAAAATATAAAGAATTCCAAGATTTAAAAATTGGGGGATTTTCTTCGATTTGAGGTAAATTTTCTTTCATTTATTTGTTAATAACAGCCAACATTTGTTTTGCTCGTATTAGAAGATCTGAAGTAGGGTAGCTTCTAATAAAGTCATTTAAGGAAATTAAATATGTTTCTTTAGAACTCATTTTACTTAGTGTTAAAATTCTTAAAAGTGCCATTTTATCTTCAATTTGGCTACCTGAAAATTCGTTTAGACCTGAATCTAACATTTCTAGAGTTTTTAAGTAATCTTTTGTTTCAAATAATTTAAAGATTGAAGCATAAAGATTTTGAGCATCAGCCTCTTTATCTTTTGAAAGTTTGGCTCCTCCTTTTTTTAAAAGCCTTGAAAACGATGAATATGGATATTTTTCTTTTAGAATTAAAGCATATTGATTATCCATAGAATTTTCACTCATAATGGAAAGGAAATATAGTGCTTCTGGCTCATACATTGATCTAGGATACTTTTCAATTAATATTTCAAACATCTTTTTAGCTTTTTCGGGATCATTAAATTGTAGCTTGTAGATTTTTCCTAACTGAAAATAGGCCTCTTCTTGTTTTCTCTTTGAAGCAATTAATTGAATTTGACTTAAAGGAATTTTTTGTTTTAATTCTGCAACTTCTGCCTCAATTTCCTTTTTTAAGGCCAGTTCTTTTTCATCCAGAACTGATTGTAATGCACTGGGAGATTTTAATGATGTTGAATCTTTTACATTTCTTTCCACTTTAAAGCTTATGCTTCCAGTTTCTCTTTCATTTCTTCTCCAATTATCTTCTAATGCTCTATTTCCCCAAGCTCTAATAAACTCGTTTTTCGATTTTAGTAATTCTACTTGATCATAAAAAAGCCATTTTTTTTCTCCTAGAATGCCATTTGAGGTATTTTGTTTAGCTGTTTCGTTGTTCTTAACAATTTCAGCCTCCTCCAATTTTTTCTGATTATTTTTCTTATCAACAATTATTTTTTCTAATTTAAAATTTAACTCTAAGGGATTTAATTGGGCTAAAATTTGTAAACTATCCTCCAAGTCTAATGCCTTTTTATAACGAATAAAATCATTAAGAGATAAAGCTCTTTGACTTAAATTTTTATATTCTTCGAAATCTTTTGGAATAGTTATCAAAGTACTGTCATAGTAAATAGATGCAGTTTCATAATCCAATAAGCTATCAAAATAAATATCTGCTATGGCCTTATATGAATAAGCTTTTTGGACTAAATTGTTTTCGGACTTTGATACTGATTTTGAGTAGTATTCTATTGCTTTATCATAATTTTTCTTTTTAGATTCTAATTCGCCCATTTTAAAAAAAATCTTATCTAATAAGTCTTGATTTTTTCTATCAGTCATCATTGTTTCAAACTCTAAAATTGAATTTTTAGCTAAAGATTGATTCATAATTAATCCTAAATTGGCATTAAATTCTAAATCGTAATAAGGTCTATTTTTTAAGGCAGAATTATAGTTTTTTCTAGCTGAAATGGGTTTATTTAGTTTGTCATAGAGCTGTCCAGCGATAAAATGTAACCTAGCTTTCTCTTTACTTTTTGGATACGATTTTAATCCTTCTTCTAATAATACAACTGCTATTGCTTCTTGATTTAGTTTTTGATGAAAATAAGCTTTTGTTATTAGAAAATGGCTTTTATTTATTTTACTTAATTTTTCCTTTTTTAAAATATCTGACACTTGATTAGCAGATACCATATCCTCATTTTCTATATATGATCTAAGTAACCATATAAGTGCTTGATTTCTAGATTCATTTGTTTTGGCTGTTGTGTTTACATACTTAAATGTTTCAATGGCATTAAAAAATTCCTCTTTATACAATCGAGATTTGCCTAAAATAATATATGCTTCATCTAGATATTTGGCATTAGAATGCCTCTCAGCAATAATGGAAGATTTTTTAATGGCATCTTCTAAAAAAATCTTGGCAGAATCTAATTTAGAACTATCTATCTTTAAAAAAATTGGTAAAATAGTCTCAAAATTATCTTTATTATTCTCTAAAATGGTTGATATAGCAATTTTATAGTCTTCTTTTGCCAATAATAGCGCATTATATTTGGCATTCAAGTTGTGCCAAGCTTTACTTGTAGGACTCTTGCTAAATTGCGAACAAGAACTTAAAATTAAACAAACAATAAATGGCAAAAATCTCACTTTCAGGGGAAAATAAAAGGTTTATTGGTCTACTAATAACGTTTGAATATCTAAATAATTATCTAATTTAATGCCAAAAGCTTCTATTTGCGATATTTCACTGCAAATTTCTCAATTATGAAAATATTTCTAAGGATCTTTCAATTTTTGATTTTGTTTCAGAATAGCCTAAGTTAAACATTTCGTCGGCATTTTTTATTTTAAGTCCGTTAAATCGTATAATATTTTCGGGTTGAATTAATAAATCAAATCTATCTAATTTTAAACTAGTTTGAATTCCAATTGAAAGCATCATACATTTCATTAAAATATCTTTTACTGAAGATACAGGCATGTTTCTTTCTGTTGGCATTACGTTAACTCCTATTTTAATATCGCAGAAAGACTCAATAGGTTCTAGAGGTAAATTATTTAATATTCCACCATCGATATATCTTTTTCCGTTGATTTCAACCGGTGAAAAAATGCCTGGTATAGCACATGAAGCTAAAATTGGTTTTACTAATTCTCCTTCATTAAAATATTTAACCTCTCCCCTTTTTAAATCAATAGCACTAATAAAAAGAGGAATTTTAAGTTTCGAAAAATTATTGTTAGGTATATATTCTAAAAGTAGTTTTTCGACTTTTTCCAAAGAAAAAAGTCCCAATCTATTTAATGCAAACTTTAAGTTTCCAAAAATTCCTTTTTGTTTTATTAACTCAGCAATGAATTCTGGAGAATAGCCTGAGCAATACATTGCACCAATTAAGGCACCGGCACTTGTACCAGAAACGAAGTTTGGAATAATTCCAGCTTCATTTAATGCTTTAATAACACCCAAATGTGCGAAACCTCTTGAACCTCCACCTGATAAAACGAGTCCTATTTTTTTCATTTAATGAAAAATATTTTTAGCTAATATTAATCAATTGGTTCAACATTCCTTTGATCTTTGGTTTGTAACCTCTTTCAGTAAGTTCAATTTCTGCGGCTTCATTTTCAATATCATGATCAAAAACAACAATTATTTTGTCTTCTACAATTTTTTGCAGTAATTCTTCTTTTTCAGTCATAGTGATTAAAGGTCGAATGTCATAGGACATGCAATAAGGAACATGAATATGGGCAAAGGATGGAATAGTGTCAGCAGTAAATATAATTTTTTGATTTCTATGGGAAATAATTGGCATAATCATTTTTTCTGTATGGCCATTTGCAAAAATGAAATCAATATTATTTCCAAAATAATTTAATGAATTGTCAATAAATTTCAAATGACCACTTTCGAAAATAGGTTGTAGGTTCTCTGAAAGAAAAGTTGCTTTTTCCCTTGGATTTGGATTCATAGCCCATTTCCAATGCTCAGAGTGTGTCCAATAATTAGCATTTGGGAAAGTTAATAAGTAATTATCCTTGCGAGAATTCCATGAAACAGCCCCACCTGCGTGATCAAAATGCAAATGACTTAATATTACATCAGTTATTTCTTTTTCATGATAACCTGCTTTTCTTATAGAATCAATCAGATTAGAATCACCATGACGATAATAGAAACTTTGCCATTTTTCATTTTGCTTTTCTCCCATTCCCGTATCAATTAGCACCAATTTTTTGTCAAATTCCAATAATAAACAACGCATTTTCCAACTGCACATATTATTTTCATCTGCCGGAATGAGCTTTTGCCAAATAGACTTAGGCACTACCCCAAACATTGCACCACCATCTAATTTAAAATTTCCTGCGTCAATGATTGATATCTTCATAGTATACTTTGAATAATGCTTAGGTAAAAACTAAAAAGTTTATCTGATTAAACATTTTTAAAACATTGATTTTAAATAGTGCCATTAATATATCAGAAATAAAAAACAATTTAATAATTCCATTTATGAATAGTCATATCTATAAATAGGATCTATTTGATCTACTGAATTAATATCGTAGATAGGGTTTATCAATCCAGTTCCTAAGTCCATTACCCATCCATGTAAATGAGGGTACTCTGAAGTCTGCCACGACCTTTGAACAATTGAGGTTTCTGCAAGGTTTTTGACTTGCTCGCTTACATTTAGTTCAACAACTCTTCTAAATTTTTTATCTTCATCAAGTATTTTATCGAGTTCTTCCTCATTCTTTTTTATAACATCTTTTATATTTCTTAGCCATTTATTTATAATTCCTAAATCTTTATTACCCATCGCAGCTTTTATACCTCCACATTCATAATGGCCAACAACTAAAATGTGTTTAACTTTTAGAACTTCAACAGCATACTGCAAAACCGAAAGTAAGTTTATGTCGGTATGAACTACTAAATTAGCTACATTTCTATGAACAAATATTTCACCTGGTGTTGTGTCTGTTACTTGATCAGCTGGAACTCGGCTATCAGCACAACCTATCCATAGAAATTCGGGACTCTGCGATTTGGACAAAATTTCAAAGTAATGTGGGTTTGTATCATTAATGTTTTTAGCCCAAACTTTATTTGAAAGCAATAATTTTTCGTATGATTTCATTTTTGAATTGTTTTATTAAAAGTAATATTTTTTAACTCTATTTCGATATTATCATCAACAAAATTATTTTCTAATTCAATTAATGTTAAATATATATCTTGATCTATAAAATTAGCTTTTGTTCCATCTATGGTAATGATATCTCCATTTTTAAATTCTTCTATTATTTTCATGAGTTGTGCCTTATTAAAAAAGAAAATGTCTTTATTAAATCTAATTAGCATGTGGTTTTTGTCTTTAAGGGAAGTTATTGAATTTTTAAAATTGGTATATAAAATAAAACCTAAACTTACAAAAAGGCCAATTCCAATTCCCAATAACAAATCAGTGAAAACTATTGCTAAAACTGTAATAATGAACGGAAAAAATTGAGAAAATCCTTCTTTCCAAGTGGATTTGAACAAGCTGGGCTTTGCCAATTTATAACCAACCAAAAGAAGAATAGCTGATAAAGAGGCTAAAGGTATATTATTAAGTAAATTTGGAATAAATAATGAAGAGCACACTAATAGTATGCCATGAAAGATTGTTGATTTTTTAGATTTAGCATTTGCTTGAATATTAGCCGATGATCTTACTATTACTTGTGTAACAGGGATGCCTCCAATTAGACCAGAAAAAATGTTACCAATCCCTTGTGCAATTAGTTCTTTGTTGGTTGGAGTAATAGTTTTGTTAGGATCCAATTTGTCAGTTGCCTCTACACATAAAAGTGTTTCTAAACTCGCTACAACTGCAATTACGAGGGCAATTTTCCAAATAGAGGCATTTGATAAAATCGTAGTAAAGTCGGGGAATCGTAAAAAACTAATGTATTGTGCAAAATTACTAGAAACTGGTAAATTTACTAAATGCTCTGATTTTAAATGTAAAAGTTCAGACGAAGAATCAAAATATAATTTTAAGCTCACACCTATTAGAACAACGATTAAAGCGCCAGGTATTTGACTTAAAAATTTTATTTTCTTTACATATTTAGACTCCCAAAAAACAAGAGTTAGAATAGAAATCAAACCAATTATTAATGCTCCCGAATGAAAAACTCGCAAAATATTGAATATTTCAGAAATTGTATTTTCACCGTCTTTTTGGAAAAAACTTTCGTCACCAATAAAGTCAGAGTCAATACCAAAAGCATGCGGTATTTGCTTTAATATGATAATTATTCCAATTGCAGCAAGCATTCCTTTAATAACTGAATTTGGAAAAAAATACGCTACATATCCTGATTTAATTATTCCTAATATAACTTGAAAAAAACCAGCCAAAACCACAGCGGTTAAAAAAACTTCATAACTACCTAATTGTTGAATAGAAGTAGCCACTATTACCGTAAGACCTGCTGCAGGGCCAGAAACTCCAAATCTCGAACCGCTAAACATTCCAACTATAATGCCACCAACAATACCCGCAATAATTCCTGAAAAAAGAGGAGCCCCTGATGCTAATGCTATCCCCAAACAAAGTGGTAATGCTACTAAAAAAACAACCAAACCAGCATTAGCATCTTTTAATAAATTAGACTTATTATCCATTTATAAATTTGTTAATTGAAAAAAAAATATGGTAAGAAAGAAAATGGAATTCTTTAGTTTGAAAAAGAATTAAAAATGGAGGCCATCTGGTGGGGAAAATAATATATTTGAATTCGAAAATAAAAGCATTGCAATTTTGGTTGTTAAAATCGGAATATAATTGTTGTTTTTTAATTTAAGGTTAAGATATTCGATTTCGTCAATATAAAGATCTAAAATTTCGTCAGAATCTTGAAATTCAGACTTTGATATTTCAGTTTCGCATGTATCAAGGTATAATTTGGATAATCCCATTTGTGAAAATCCAATTATTAGACAAGAAAACAATAAAATACTTTTTTTAAAGAAAATCATTGTTAAAATTTAATTATTCAAAATTACGTTTAAATAAGCAAAAAACAATTACTAAAAGAATGAATTATTCTTTTAGTAATACTAAACTTACTACGTTTTCTACATGGAAAGTGTGAGGGAACATATCTACGGGTTTTATTCGTTCCACTTTATATTTTATAGAAAGTAATTCTAAATCTCTTGCTTGAGTGGCTGGATTACAGCTAACATAAACAATTTTTCTAGCATTGGCCTTTAAAATTACTTCACATACTTGCCTATCCATTCCCGCTCTAGGAGGATCAACTATTATTACTTGAGGTTTGCCATTTTTTTCTAAAAACTCTTCATTAAGAATTTTAGACATATCTCCAGCAAAAAATGAGGTGTTTGTGACATTGTTTATCTCAGAATTCACATTTGCATCATGAATTGCAGATTCTATAAATTCTATACCCAGCACATGTTTTGCATTTTTTGCTACAAAATTTGCAATGGTACCGGTACCCGTATATAGGTCATACACTAAATCATCTGATTGGATATCTGCAAAATCTCTAACGATTTTATAAAGCTCATAGGCTTGGTCGGAATTGGTCTGATAAAATGATTTTACACCTATTCTAAATTTTAACCCTTCCATTTCTTCGGTAATGTAGGGTAATCCAAAGTAATTTACCGGCTCTAAATCAAAATAAGAATCGTTACCTTTTTGATTAATAAAGTAATTAAGTGAAGTAGTTTTAGTAAATTTCAGGATAAATTCATCTAGAACTTTAGATATTTGAGGTTGGTCATTTTCAGCAAATTGTACTACTACCATAGTTTCTAAAGTACTGGATGTTCTAATCATAAAGTTTCGAAAAAAACCTTTATGAATAATATGGTCATAAAAACTAAGATTATTTTTAAAAGCATAATCTCTAAAAAAATCACGAATTGCATTAGATGGGTCTTCTTGAAGATAACATTTTTCAATTGGTAATACTTTATCGAATCGTTTGGGGATATGAAAACCTAATGCATTTTTATTTAGTTCATCCGAAGATTCGATTTCATTTGCGGTTAGCCATCTCGAATTTGAAAAAGTATATTCCAATTTGTTTCTATAGAATTGGGTTTTTAATGACCCTAAAATAGGCTCCATTGTTGAAACATCTACTTTCCCAATTCTACTTAATTGATCTTTTACTTGCTGAAATTTCTGTACTAATTGCCTTTCGTATGGGATATGTTGCCATTTACAACCTCCACATACTCCGAAATGGCTACAAAATGGATTTATTCTATCTTTTGAAAAGGAATGAAACGCTAAAATTCTGCCTTCAGCGTATTTTTTTTTAGATTTCGAAACTACTATTTTTACTTCATCACCAGGACAAACATTACTTCCTTCTATAAATATCACTTCGCCTTCGTGCTTAACAATGCATTTTCCTTCAGCTGCAAAATCTAGAATAATGGCTTTTTCAATAATTCTTTTCTTATCTTTTTTCATTTGTTTATTAAAAATTATAACTTTTTAGGATAAAAAATTTAAATACTAAGCAATATTATTTCGGAATTTAATTAGTTTTTATGATTTGATACTTTATTGAAATTGAATCTATATTTTTGTTATCTGATTCGATAAAATTAAATAAATGATTCAAGTAATCAAATTTGACCAAAAAAATGACAAAAAAAAAGCGATGAGTTTTTCATCGCTAAGTGATCCCGCTGGGATTCGAACCCAGGACCCATACATTAAAAGTGTATTGCTCTACCAGCTGAGCTACGGAATCTCGAAAGATTCTAAATTTGAAAGTGATCCCGCTGGGATTCGAACCCAGGACCCATACATTAAAAGTGTATTGCTCTACCAGCTGAGCTACGGAATCTTATGCTTCTTTCGAAATAGG
>JANNWE010000709.1:0-5186 GCA_031414675.1 Cytophagaceae bacterium | reverse complement strand
TTTAATGATTTTGCAAAAAAAACAAGAGTAGACCCTAAAAGTGTTTTTAAAACTTTAGAAAACGTATGCTTTGAATCTATTGATTTAAGTATGGGTTCGCAGATTTTGGGCAATTACCACGATTATAAATATTCAGAGGTTTTTAATCAAAAAATGGCTCAATTATATGCAAACTTCCCCGAAAAAATTTGGGTGGGCGGTTATGGGGAGGCTCGGCCAATTTACACTACCGATGCATTTGTTACCAAATCAAACGAGGGTATTGAACATAGAACTATTCATTTAGGAATAGATTTTTGGGCAAAAAGTAAAACCCAAGTATTTTCACCTCTCCATGGTGAAATAGTAGTTTGTCATAATAATGATAGCGAAAAAAACTATGGACCTACCCTAATACTAAAGCATAAATTAGATAAAGATCAAAGTTTTTTCTCGCTTTATGGTCATTTGTCTAAAGAAAGCCTTAGAAATAAAAAGATTGGGCAAATTATTGAAAAAGGAGAGCTGCTTTGTGAATTTGGGGACCAAAAAGAAAATGGAAATTGGGCCCCTCATTTGCATTTTCAAATCCTATTAGACCGGCTAGAAATACCAAATGACTTTGATGGGGTTTCTACACCGTCCAATTGGCCTGTTTTCTCTTCCATTTGTCCTGACCCAAATTTGCTGTTTAAAATAGAAGAACTGGAAAAAAGAGAGAATATTGATTGGGCAAATTTGAAAGAATTTCGCAAAAGTAATTTAGGGAAAAGCTTGAGTTTATCATATGACAAGCCTTTGAAAATAGTAAGGGGTGAGGGGCCTTATTTGTTTGATGATTTAGGTCAATGCTATTTGGATACTGTAAATAATGTGGCACATGTAGGCCATGAGAATACAAAAGTTGTGCTTGCGGGGCAAAAGCAAATGGCAGTTTTAAACACAAATACACGCTATTTGCATCCTGAAATTGTGAATTACGCTAAAGAATTATTAGCCACATTCCCGCCTGAGCTCTCTGTCGTTCATTTTGTAAATTCAGGAAGTGAGGCCAATGAATTAGCGATGCGTATGGCAAAAACTGCGACTAATCAAAAAGACATTTTAGCTCTTGATTGGGGTTATCACGGCAATACCCAGGGATGTATTGACATAAGTGCCTATAAATTTAATAGAAAAGGGGGAAACGGCAAGCCAGAATATACCACATTAGTACCTTTGCCTGATGCTTTTAAAGGGAAATATAGAGGAGCAACGGCAGGTCAAAGATATGGGGAAGAGGTTTTGTTTTGCCTGCAAAATGTAGCGGAAAAAGGAAGAAAAGTGGCTGCCTTTATTGCGGAAAGTATTGTCAGTTGCGGAGGGCAAATAGATTTGCCAAAAGATTTTTTGAAAATTGCCTATGAGCATGTTAGAAAAGCGGGAGGTTTATGTATCGCTGACGAAGTTCAAGTAGGCTTTGGTAGAGTGGGGGAGACTTTTTGGGGTTTTCAGTTGCATAATGTGGTGCCTGATATAGTGACTTTGGGGAAACCCATCGGTAATGGACATCCACTTGCAGCGGTAGTTTGTACTAGAGCAGTTGCAGATGCATTTGCCAATGGCATGGAGTTTTTTAATACTTTTGGAGGCAACCCAGTTTCATGTGCTATTGGTAGAGCCGTTTTAAAGGAAATTCAAGACCTTAACTTGCAAAATAATGCCTTAGAGATTGGGAATTACCTAAAACAAGAGTTAAAACATATGCAAATAGAGTTCCCTTTACTTGCAGATGTGCGTGGTTCGGGTTTATTTTTAGGAGTGGAGCTTCTAGAAAAAAATTTAAAACCAGCCACTCAAAAAGCGGAATATGTAGGAAATAGAATGAGAGAGAAAGGTATTTTGATGAGTATAGACGGTCCTGACAATAATGTATTAAAAATTAAGCCTCCTTTAGTTTTTGACAGAAATAATGCAGCATTTCTTCTTGAAAATCTCCACTTAGTTTTAAGAGAAGATTTTATGAAATTATAGCGTTTAATTCCATTAATACTCCTTTTGCCAATGATGAAAAAAAATCATTTTTCTGTAATGTGTAAAATAAAGCTTTAGTTCTTATTACATGTTTATAGCAAAAAACCAAGATTTATAATTTAAAAATAACTTCTTCATTTGGTACACGTAACCTTGGAGTGTAAATTCCTTCCTGCATTCCTTTTCCACATGAAACCACCATGGATATCTCTGCTATTTTCGGTAAGTTTAAAAGTTTTTTTAGTCGAATTTCATCAAATCCTTCCATAGGACAAGTATCATAGCCTTCATCTACCATAGATAGCATAAAAGTTTGAGCAGCCAAAGCAATAGTTTTATGAAGAATAGTTCTTAAATCGCTTTGAGAATAATGCCTCATATATGGTTTTTTTAATGCTGCATAGTTTGTAAATAGAAACCTAACTAAAGTAGAAATTCCTAAAAAATCATATTTGTAAAATACGGGCATTTGTTTTCCATAATATTTTACATCTTTTTCATTGCTTTTTGAGGGGTTTAATTTACTTTTTGTTTCCAAATTCCATTGAGCTCTTTGTTTATATTTATCTTGACGAGTTACAAAAACAACCAATTCAGAGGCTGTTTTTGCGGTGTTTTGACCCATACAAATGGCGGCAACCTTTGCTTTTAAGTCTGGGTTAATAATCCTATAAAACTCCCAAAGTTGCATATTCGAACTGTTTGGAGCTAAAACAGCTAATTCTAAACTTCTTTGAACCGCTTCGTGATCAAAATCGTGTTTTTGATCATATTTCCGCATCGAACGACGCTTTATTATTATTTCCTTAAATGTCATTTTACTTTGGATTAATTCTAGTGTTTTTTAAAAAGTAGTTAAAGAAAAGGAGATTAAAAAAAATATTTTATCTATATTTTGTTGGAAAAAATAGAATATTGCCTTTTTCTTTAGATTACTTTAAAACCCCGAACGGAACTTCTTTTTCTAAAAGATTTTTGTATACAAACTTTGTTTTCAAATTATCAAAATGAAGGTTTTTGTTCCCTCCCCAGCCATGTCTTCCTCCAGGATATAACATAAAATCAAAATCTTTTTTGGCTTCTTGCAACTTGTCAATTAATTGAATGCTGTTTTGCATGTGCACATTATCATCCATTGTTCCGTGCACAATTTGAAGTTTACCTTTATACTGGTTTACATATGGAATAATACTTCCATTTTTATATCCTTCAGGATTTTCAGATGGAGTATCCATAAATCGTTCCGTATAGGCACTATCGTATAATTTCCAATCTGTCACACTGCCACCCGCCATGCCATGCGTAAAAACATCGGCTCCTTTTGTCAATGCCAAACACGTCATATAGCCTCCATAACTAAAACCTGTAATGCAAATTTTGGTTGGATCTGCAATACCTTTGTCTATTAAACTCTTTACTAGTGTTTTATAATCAATCAATTCCCAATGGCCCAAATTTCTGTGCATTGTTGCAACACCTTCTTTACCGAAATGACCACTGGCTCTGTGATCTAAAGCAACTTGAATTATACCTTCTCTTGCATACCATTGGCTTCGGGCGGTCCAACTCCACTGATCATAAACTGTTCCTGCATCTGGGCCTCCATAAATACTTACTAAAACAGGGTATTTTTTTCCAGGCTCCATTTTTTCAGGATAAATAATTGTCATAGGTAAATCATACAGACCGTCATCGCTTTTAACTCGTACAAGTTCGGCGGTATTTAAATTATATTGGTCGAATTCTTGGCCTTTTATGGAGCCTAATTCTTTAATTATTGAACCTTCATTGTCTATTATTGCAATAGCTGTTGGAGTATTTAAATTGGAGTAAGTGGTAACAAAATAATTGAAATTTGGGGAAGCTTCAATTTTCCTATGGCTAAAATTTCCAAAGGTTAGCCTTTTTTGGTTTTTGCCATCAAAACCAACTTTATATAAATCAAAGCGGGCAGAATGTTCTAAACCTCGAGCATGAAAGTAAATCACTTTTCTTTTTTGATCAATTCCAATAACGTCTTTAACGGTGTATTTTCCTTGAGTTATGGCATTTTTAAACTTACCATCTGTTCCGTATAAATACAATTGCTTCCAGCCAGTTTTATCGCTAATAATAATCATTTCTTTGCCACCATCTAAAATAGTTAGACGCTCGTCTGCTTCATCTATGCTAATCCATGCTTTTTGAGTTTCTTCATAAATAACCTTTTTAGAGCCATCTTTTGGTGAAACGTTAAAAAGTTTCAAATTGTCATTTCCTCTATTAATCCATTGCACCATTAAGCCACTACCATCTGGCATCCATTCTGGCCACCCCAAATAGTGTTCTTCTTTCGTATTAAAATCTGACCATATAGTGTTGCCTCCTTCTGCCTGTATAAAACCTAGTTTTACGGTCGGATTTGGGTCACCACTTTTTGGGTATCTAGTTTCTTCAATATATCCATGTTGGCCTTCGCTGTTATATAATGGAAACATGTCTGTTTTAGATTCATCAAATCGCATATAGGCAATTGTTTTACTATCTGGACTCCACCAAAATGCCCTATATAAAGTAGATCTGCCAAATATTTCTTCCCAATATACCCAAGTTGCAAATCCATTAAGTGTGGTTTTAGTGCCATCAATTGTCAACTGTGTTTCTTTATCAGTCTTTAAATTATAAGTATATAAATTATTATTTTTGGTGTATGCAACATAATTACTGTCAGGAGAAAACTGCGGATTTCTTTCTTCTTGATTTGGGTCTTGGGTAAGACGTTTTTCTCCTTTTGAATTTATAAAGTAAATGTCACCATTTTTTTGCAAAAGTGTTTTTGATGTACTTATAGCAAAATAAATTTCTTCTTGCGTAGCATCTATGATTTCATTCGTTTTTAAATTTAATACCACATTTTTCAAGTTTTCTGTGGCAGATTTCTTCATGAATACCAAAACTTTGTCATCCGTAATCCATCTATTCACAGACGGAAGAGGCTGATAAAAGTTAACTGGTGTTTTACTCGCCATTATATCTTCAGAAGGCAATATTATTTTTTGAGCTTGGAGTACAAATGGAAGAAGGCTTAAGAATAGTACTATTTTTTTCATTCTTTGATGATTAATTAAATGTAAAATTAATTTCAAATTCTAGTAAACCAAAATAAAGTAACAAATAGAATTGAATAGAATTTTACTTTTATAGTTGAAGTTTTT
>JANNWE010000708.1:0-3182 GCA_031414675.1 Cytophagaceae bacterium | reverse complement strand
AATAAAACAAACTTTTTACATATTAAAAAGAAAAAAATACAACAGTATTCCTACGGAAAAAATCATCCTAATGGCCACATTAACACCGCTTGTGTTCTTTTATTTTAATACTCAAATGCATTCAAGATACATACACCCATCTATACTTTTTGGTGGAGTTTATGCCCTTTATACAAAAAGGCCACTTGCTTTTATGCTATTGAGTATTGCCTATTTCTTAAATATTGAGAATGGAGCGAAATTGTTAAAAAGCGACATCACACCCTACAACTACTTTTTCTTCCAGCCGCTTTTTGTCTCTTGTATCTATATTATAGCAATAATCGTATTATTGTATGAACTCTATAGAAAACCAAAAGATGTGGAAATAAATTAAAAGAAATAAAAAAGGCTTCAAAAAAATAAAAAACATGCTCATATTAAAAACTACAAAGAAGAACTTTAAAATTTTTGTTCGCTTTTCCAAAGCTCTTTGCCAACATTTTTTTGCAAATACATCACCTTTTCGGCATCTCCAAAAAGCTGAATAAAACGATAAGAATTCCCCTCAAAATTTATTCCATCCCACTTCTTAAACTCTACAACCTCTGTTTGTCTTATATCAATATTTACGGTTTGAAAATAGAAAGAGAAAGAGCCTTCAGCTATAGAAGTAGGAGATTTTGAGACGACAACTATTCGCTTAGGATCTTTTGAATTTCTCACTACTGCAAAACCTTGCTTATTGAATTGATATTTTTCAATTTCAAAATTTGTTAATTTATTTTTTTCAAATGGGGGTATTTTTAAAACATGATAATAGTTAAATTCTTTAATCGTTTTCACTTTTTTCACCACTAAAGAATTCTCTATATTTTTTGAAATTACATCTATACCTGTTGCAATTTTCAATGGAAAATCAGTATTTAATTCATTGAAGTTTTTTATCACCAAGTTTTCGGCCTTCAATTCTTTCAGGTAAAATTTATAATGAGGATAATAATGCTCAAAATTCACAAAAGTATAAGATGGGTCAATGGTATGTTTTCCCTTTAAAGCATCCCTAAAATGATTGGCCAAAATATAATTATGTGGTTCTGGATCTATGGGCTGAATAGTTTCAGTTACAACTTTTTTCAATTTAAACCCAAACAAAAAGATAATTGAAAGAGAGAAAAAAGCGATCTTAAAATAGAAGTTTGAAATGAATTTACTTATAACTAAAAAGATAATAACAACCGTAATAGATGACATCAAGCTTAAAAGGGGAAAAGCAGGAACTATATACCAAATTAGCTTAGTTTCTGAAAATGAAATAACAGAAAGAAAACTTAAAAAAACTACATTTAATAATACAGTAAAATTTTTAAAAAAACCTGTAAATAGAGCTAAAGGCAATGAAAAAGCAGCCAATACAAAAAGTATTCTACCAAATTTATAACTAACTAGTATATCAAAATAAAACCTAAATATACCCGAATTACCTTCGTTTACATGGCTGTATCTTCCTCCAAGTTCATTGTTCCAAATAGCCTCAAGATAACCCGGAGTCACCCATTCCCGAAGCGGGTAATAGCCAATGCCAAAAACTAAAGGTATTAAAAAACAAATCCAAAAATGCTTATTCTGTAAAAGAAAAAATAATTTTCTTTTGTATAAAACATAAAGTAAAATGCCCGGTAAAAAAAGTAAGCCGGCAATCCCTTTGCATAATATGGCTAATGTAACCGCTATGCTGCTATATACTAAATATTTTATATTGTTAGTTTCGAAATAAACATACATAAATAAAACTAAAGAAAAGCTTAAAAATGTAAGTAATGCTTCGTAATCGCCTGTTTTTAAGGCATGAATAGTTACAAACCCACTACAAGAAAATAAACAAAGTACACTTAATATTCCCACCCAGTAACTTTTTAGATAGCGAATGCTAATCCAAAGTAATAAGATACTTAATCCAAAACCTGCCAAAGCGGAGGGTAATCGAACAGCGATTTCGTTTACACCAATTACATGCATTAGTCCAGCTTGCATCCAAATCAACAAAGGAGGTTTTGTATTCCAAAAATCTACTTCTTTGTCGTATGTGGTATAAAGAAATTTCCCATTTTCAAACATTTCTGAAGCATTTATCGCTTGTCGAGATTCATCAAAAACCCGAATGGGAAAATAGTCTAGTTTGTAAAAACAGATAAACGAAGTAAAAACAAGAAGCGTAATAATGGTTAATTTATAAATGATTTCACGGTATTTTTGCATCACTTATTTAGTATTTTAGGAATTTATTTTTTTAGTATGAATCTCTATATTCTTTCTATTTCATATGCTTTAACCTTACATAACCCTTTAAATGGCAATGGATTGAAACCCCGTCCAACATAAATGATTGTCTATAATTTAGGTAAAGGGCGAAACAACAAAAATAAAAAACTCACCACAAAAAATAATAATTGGAGGATTAGAAATTCATTAATTTTTTATTTCGCGGTTATTCTTCTAGAGATAATGCTACTTTAACCAAAAAACGCAATAGAAAATCGGCTACAATTTTATTTTGCTGCAAGTCCATTTCAATTCTCAATCAATGGAATCCCGACACCATTTCAATCGAATTTCATGCTCTTTTTGCAAATCGTGCTACGAACCGTTCATTTCGCCAGAATGTTTATTGCGTTTTTTGAGTTTAACTACAAAAATATGCTGTAGTAAAGCACGTATGATCCGAAAATCGACGGAGGTTGTTAAAATCGACGGCTCATTATAAGGCTATAAAATGCAGTAGGAACCTTAAAAAATAGTTGTTTAAAAACAAAACGAACTATTTCCTATTGAGAAGCTGGATAAGAAAAAAATCAAAATGGCAAAGCAGTTAAAACTGTTTTTAAACACTGCTACCTTCAAGGCTCTTTCACCGACATACTCATTTAGTATGGCAAAGAAAAGATACTTAGTTCACCATAGTATTTAAAACATTTGAAAATATTATGAATTTTGAGAGTAGACCAATATTTAAAAATGAGCTCTATTTAGTAATAAATCTCTGTTGTTTCAGATCCACCACATCTGCTTGTATGTTTTGAATGGCATTATAAATCAAGTCAGAAATAGGGCTATCGGTGGCATTTATGCTGCACACAAAACTCCAAACTTCAAATATTTCTTCCGGTTTTATCTGATACGGATGGTATGCTTTGTTGTCTGAA
>JANNWE010000707.1:0-3946 GCA_031414675.1 Cytophagaceae bacterium | reverse complement strand
ATCACTCAAAAAAGTTAAAGGCTTAGATGTCGATTATCATACTATACCAACGTTTTTTGCTCAACCCTAATTTTTAAATTAAGAAATATGAAGAATATAATAAAAATTTCAATTGCAGTTCTATTAATAAGTCTACTTTCTTGTGAGAAAAATTTAATTGAACAAAACCAACAGTGGGAATATGCAGACCCAAACGCAGCTAATGTTAAAGTAGTAAATGCCTATACTTCAAATATTCCTGCTGGGGCTCCTGGGGTTGGAGTTACCAGATTTTATATCTATCAAGACGGAGCAAAACTGAATGGAAATGCCATTTCTACAGCAGGATCTTGGCCAGGATCAGCTACTTATGCTTCTGTAAAACCGGGAAATTCAGGCTTCGCTATGATTTTAGACAGAAGAATTGGTACAGATTATGGCAAAGTAGTAAGGGGTGATACCGCATTCAATAGCAAATTTGTAATGGATGCCAGCAAATTTTATTCACTTTTCATGATTGGAGAAGCACCTACCCAAAGTACAATTCTTATTAATGATAACTTGACGAACCCACAAGAAAATAAATATGGGGTTAGATTTGCAAATTTAGTGGTTTCGGCTACTCCAAAACCTGTGGATATTTATTCAAGAAGAGAAAAAAAGAACCTAGCTTCCAATTTGCAATATAAATCTATTACCGATTTTGTTGAAATTCAAATTCCAACAAGGCTTTCAGATGATGGTAAATCTCAGGTTTCTATCAGTGACACCTTAGATGTTAGAGAAGCCGGAAAAACGGTAAATTTATACAGCTTTAATAACTTTAACCCAACAAGTAGAAGAATTTATACCTTCTACAATTACGGAAGAGTGGGTGGAGGCACAGGTTTTGCCGAAAGATTGGCTAGTTATACCAATAGATAAGATAATCAATTAGAGATTCTCAAAAAACACCTTTATTACTGAAGGTGTTTTTTTTCGTTTTGAGCTAAAATTTTTTGAAATAAAAAAGTATATTTAAAAATTAAAAGAAATCAATTTTCAAAGTAAAAGTTTTTTCCGGTTTCACTACCATTAAATCTTCCATATGTCACACAGATTCCTGAAATTCCTAATTGCTCCATTTTTTTCGGCAATTGCCTTTTCTTTTTTTAGTGAAGGCGACCAACTTACACAAAAAATTATTGCCAAATTAGAATCTTATAAATTAAATCGCCCCCAGGAAAAAGTATTTCTACATTTCGATAAGCCCTATTACATGGCAGGTGAAACAATATGGTTTAAAGGCTACCTTTTAGATGGAGTAAACCACGTCATTGACTCGGTGAGTAGGGTGCTCTACGTAGATTTAATAAAATTAAATGATGGAAAAATAGTTTTCAGCACTAAACTTAAAGCCGAAGGCTCTACTCATGGAAATATTTCGCTTCCTGACAGCCTAAAGGAAGGAATGTATAGCATTAGAGCTTATACAAACTATATGAGAAATTTCTCGGATGAATTTTTCTTTCAAAAAGATTTTAAAATTTGGTCAGGAATGGTAAAGAATAAAACCGAGGCGGGGGCAAAGCTAAATATGGCCAAAGTGGCTGATCTTCAATTTTTCCCAGAGGGGGGGAATTTAGTGGTAGACTTAGAGTCAAGATTAGCATTTAAAGCGGTTAATTTGGCAGGAAAAGGAATAAATGTAGAAGGCTTTATTTTGGATGAAAAAAAAGATACGGTAGCAGGATTCAAATCCGAGTATTTAGGAATGGGAAAAATAAGTTTTTCTCCCGAACATCAAAAAACCTATTCTGCTTATGTAAAACAATACGATGGTAGTATTGAAGTATTTCCCTTCCCAAAAATTTTTGAACAAGGGTATACTATGGCTGTAGATAATTTGTCGAGCAAAGATAAAATTAAAATCTTTGTAACAAATAATTTACAAAAAACTCCTGAAAACATACATGAATTTGTGGTGGTGGCTCATCAGAGAGGAAATCTTTGTTTTATTGCCAAAGGCAATTCTGCTAAAAAATTATTCTCTTTTTCTATCCCAAAAAATGTAATTCAAGATCAAGGTGTGGTTCAAATTACTTTATTAGATACCCTAGGAACTCCTTATTGCGAAAGGCTGATTTTTAATCAAAATAACAATCAATTGAACCTCAAGCTCAGCCCAGAAAAAGCAATTTATAAACCAAGAGAAAAAGTAGTAGTAAATTTAGCAGTATCGGATGAAAACGGGAAACCTGTCAAAGGCAATTTCTCAGTTGCGGTTACTGATGCTAAACAAGTAATAGAAGAAAATGAATATCAAGAAAATATATTAACAAATTTGCTTTTATGCTCCGATGTAAATACCCTTGAAAAAGACAAAGAAAATGTTTATTTAAGAGGAAAGGTTGAAAACCCATATTATTATTTTGACAAAAATAATGCGAATGCAAACTATCATTTAGATATATTATTAATGACTCAAGGATGGAGAAGGTTTGATTGGAAAGAATTAATGTCAGAAAAAACAGCTGATTTGCCTTTTTTTGTAGAAACGGGAATTGATATTACAGGCAAAGCAACCAGACTAAATGGTAAACTTGCAAATAATATTACCTTAACTTTACTTTTAAAAAGTGAAGGACAAATACCCATTTTTAAAGTAGGAACTACCGATTCTTTGGGGAATTTTGGGTTTTATGGCTTTGATTTCTACGATACAACTTCTGTCTTAGTTCAAGCCATGAAACAAAACGGCAGCAAATTACTCTCTGTTAAAATTGACCCTCCAAAATATTCTCCTAAAGTTTCCTTCTTAAAAATTCCCCAGGACCCCATAGAATTTGACACAAAAATGTTTGCAGATTTTTTAAAATATGCAAATGAAACTTTAGAATTTGAGAAAAGAATGAAGCTTAGCCAAATTCAAAATTTGGCTGAAATCGTGGTAAAAGCAAAAAAGCAGGAAGAGCCAGACGATAGAAGAATGATGTATGGAAACGCAAGCAATACTATAAAAGTGAATGACATGCTATGTGCTGGGGCTACTGATGTTTTGCAATTGATGCGTGGCCAAGTGGCAGGACTTCAAATTAGTTCAGATGGCCTAGGTGGAAAAACAGCATCCATAAGAGGTGGCGGAGAGCCACAGTTTCTAATTGATGGCTTTCTGACTACTATAGATGCTATTTTGGTTATAACACCTTGTGATGTCGAGGAAATTGATATTCTAAAAGGACCTGATGCTGCAATTTTTGGATTAAACGGAGGTAACGGAGTCATCAATATTTTAACAAGAAGGGGAAACAACTCATATGATTATTCAAAAGACCAAACTTTTGGTATTAGCGTTGTAAAACGTCTTGGATTTGCAAAACCTATAGAGTTTTACTCTCCAAAATACGATACTCCAATTCCTGAGCATATTAATCCTGATTATCGTCCAACTATACATTGGGAGCCAAATATTCAAACAGATACATCAGGAAATGCTAGCTTTAGTTATTGGAATTCAGACGCCAAAACAACGGTAAGAATTATTGCAAATGGAGTTTCAACTGTAGGCTCTTTAGGTTTTACAAAAATTGAATACTTGGTAAAATGAAAATTAATTTAATATTTTAAATAATATCAATAAATAGTTCTAAGATTATAGTAAGAATCAATTGATTATAAAGATTAAAAACTATAGTTCCATGTTCAAAAGGATTAGCGTGATCTAACATAATTTTGAATTATTTGAGCATTAAAAACTAAAATATATTTTTCACTTGAACTTAAAAATTAAAAGAAAGTACTTATTTTTAAAAAATTAAAACATTCATCAGTTTTTACCATGTCAATTCAAAAGAAAATAGGTTTTATAGGTGCATATTCTTTTCCAATTTTAATAGTTCTGTCATTTTATTTGCAGCAAGCATTCTGGGCATTTTTACCAGCAATTTATGCCTATATATTTGTACCAATTTTAGATGAAATCATTGGC
>JANNWE010000706.1:0-2353 GCA_031414675.1 Cytophagaceae bacterium | reverse complement strand
TAGCTAATTTTTTAAAAGTACTATAAAATAATCTGTTTTATAATAGCCGCTTTCAAGATTCCAGCTATACTAATGGAATCAGTAATTTTGTTTTCCATTACCATATGTAGGGCTTCTTTTAGAGTTACTTTTTTAATTTGCAAATCCTCTGTTTCCTCAGGACTAGCTTCAGAATACCTAAGATTTTCTGCCATAAAAATGAAACCCACTTCATTGCAGACAGAGTTAGAAGTATGAATTTTAGAAATCATCGTCCATTTTTCAGCTAAAATACCCGTTTCTTCTAACAATTCTCTTTTTCCCGCTACTAAGGGTTCTTCAGAAAAAGGGCACCCCCCCTCAGGTATTTCCCAAGAATATTCCTCCAAAGGAAATCTATACTGACCTACCAACCAAGTATTATTATTTTCATCTATTGGCACAATGCCAATGGCAATATTTTTAAAATTAACTTGTCCATAAATCCCTTCCCCTCCTGCTGGGTTAATAACATTATGATGTTGAACCTCAATCCAAGGGTTTTCATAAGCTATTTTTGATTTTATTTTTTTCCAATTATTCTTTTCTTTCGTCATAGTTGCGAAATTAAAATAATTATCCTAATGAATATAAAAATGACTCAAAAAAATTCAATATTTGTAGATTAAAAACAATCTTAAAAATAATGCAAAAAAATAGAAGAGATTTTATTAAAAAATTGGGATCAGGTCTTGGAGTAGCTTCCTTATCGAAATTCGATTCCTTTGGTCTTTTAGCTGAAAAACCTTGGTTCGAAATTTCTTTAGCCGAATGGTCATTACATAAAGCAATTTTTAGTGATAAACTAGATAATCTAGATTTTCCAGCGAAAACAAAAAATGAATTTGGAATAGAAATCGTTGAATATGTAAATACCTGTTTTAAATCAAAAACTAAAACATTCAAAGAAAACGGGGCAAGTTCAGTTTATTTAGCAGAACTTCTAAAAAGGTGTAAAGACAATGGAGTGAAAAATCACCTTATTATGTGCGATGCCGAAGGCAATTTAGGTGAAGCTGAATTGGCAAAAAGAATAAAAACAGTAGAAAACCATTATAAATGGGTAGAAGCCGCAAAGTATCTCGGATGTAAAACTATACGGGTTAATGCTGGGGGGATTGGCTCTGCGGAAGAAGTTGCAAAAAACGCCGCAGATGGCCTTCATAAATTGGGAGAATTTGCAGCAAAAACTAATATTAACGTCATAGTTGAAAATCATGGAAGTTTCTCTTCTAATGCAAAATGGTTAAGCGGCGTAATGAAAGCAGTAAATTTAAAAAATGTAGGAACTCTTCCTGACTTTGGAAATTTTTGCATTGAAAGGGACAAAACGGACGGAAAAATGTGCAAAGTTGAGTATGATAGATATTTAGGAGTAGAAGAACTCATGCCATTTGCCAAAGGTGTAAGTGCCAAATCCAACAATTTCAAAGAAAATGGAGATGAGCATGGAATGGATTATGTTAGATTAATGCAAATAGTTAAAAATTCGGGATTTAAAGGTATTGTGGGTATTGAATATGAAGGAGAAAAACTATCTGAAGAAGAAGGTATAATAGCTACTTTAAAATTATTGAAAAAAATAAGAGGAGATAAGTAAAATTAGATTGGTTAAACAATAAAATAAAAATTTGAGTAACACTTAAAAAAGCACTAATCCTATCTTTATAGATTTTAAATGTATGATAATATTAAAAATATAGCCATCTAATAATTAAATGGCTATATTTTTTTAGTTAATTTTAATCTAAAGCCATATCAAAAATGTATTCTGAATTTCCCTTTATTAACAAATCAGAGTCATAAAGCGAAATTTCAATTGTTTTTTCAGATATATTACAAATCTTAATTTTATCCTTTTTTATTTCAATTTCTAGCAAATTGTCTTTCAATCCAACTCTAAATGCTAAAGATTTCCAACTATCAGGCAGTGTTGGTTTTAAATAAAGTTTGGTATTTTTTATTCGCATTCCTCCAAATCCTTTCACAACTGACATCCATGTTCCTGCCATTGAAGTTATATGCAAACCATCTTCTGTATCATTATTATAATCATCTAAATCTAATCTAGAAGTACGGACATACATTTCATAGGCTTTTTCAATTTTACCCAATTTTGAAGCTAAAATAGTGTGAACACAAGGGGAAAGAGAAGATTCATGAACTGTCATAGGCTCATAAAAATCAAAATTTCTTTCATGAGTTTCATAATCAAAATCTTCTTCAAACAAATAAAGTCCTTGTAAAACGTCCGCTTGTTTAATAAAACAAGATCTTAAAATTCTATCCCAAGACCATTTCTGATTTATTGGCCTATGCTCAAGAATTTGGTCAG
>JANNWE010000705.1:0-13960 GCA_031414675.1 Cytophagaceae bacterium | reverse complement strand
TTAATTCAAATTGAGAAATTTATGTTAGAAACATAATAAATAAAGAGGTTCCTTATAATTTTCATCAAAGTTAATCTTTTTCCTACATCAAGTTAATGACGTAAATTTAAAGAAAATCCCTATATATAGATAGAATATTTTTTATTCCATAAATGCCATAGGAATAGATTTTCATATAACTATGGAGGCCCCATATTTTTCCTAAATATAATTTTATTTTAACTTTAAAATTTTAAATCTTATTGTTAGACTTTGATAACCTATTTCATCAACAGATTTATATGTTGTAAAAATAAAAACAGTGCTTCCTCTGTTGCTTTTTTTAACTGCTTAATTCGTTTCAAAACTCTCTTAGTTAATTTAAACATGGCAATATTCTATTTCTAAATTAGTTTGGAAGTTGAATTGTATGAAAACCCTTTAATTGAAATATAAATTTTATAAAAACCTCAAGACTTCAAATTATACTTTTTCATAAATATTTATAAAGAAAAATACTTTTATTAAGCTATTTTATCTATTAAAAAAGTTAATAAAAATTATAAAAAGATAAACAAAAGAAATTTATTTAAAAAAATGTTAAATATTTTTTATGTAAATATAAAATAAATATTTATACGAATAATTCTATTTTAAAAGCCAAACTACTTGAAATCTCTTGAAATATTCATATTCTGAAAATTTATATCCACTACAATAAAGAGGCCCAATCACTTTTTGTATAATTTTTTCTTAAAAATATTAAACAAAAAAAACATTTTGGAAGTTATACTTTTTTCAAACCTTAAAACAATTTTCTCATTATGGATCACATTACAGTAGCAACAGACAATTACGTTGCATTCACGTTTTTTATCGGCACAATGGCAATGATGGCAGCCTCTGTGTTTTTCTTCATGGAAGTTGGAAATACTTCTGCTAAATGGAGAACTTCGGTTCTTATTTCGGGAATCATTACTTTCATCGCAGCGGTTCATTATTACTACATGAGAGGGTACAATCTCGAGACTGGTGAGTCTCCAACGTTCTTCAGATACGTTGACTGGTTGTTAACTGTTCCTCTTATGTGTGTAGAGTTTTATTTAATTACTCAAAAGGCGGGAGCAAAATCAAGTTTATTATGGAAATTGATTGCAGCTTCTGTTTTTATGTTAGTTACTGGGTATGTGGGAGAGGCTATTTATCCTACTGAAACTCAAAGCTGGTTCTGGGGAGCTATCTCTGGTGCTGCTTATTTTTACATCGTTTATTTGGTTTGGATGGGAGATGTTGCAAAATTAGCAGCTTCAAGCAGCCCTGCTGTAGCAAGTGCTGTTAAAACTTTAGGTTGGTTCGTCTTAGTTGGTTGGGCTATTTATCCTCTAGGATACATTTTAGGTACTAAAGGTGGATTGTTCGGAATGCAAGTTGTGGCTGATCCTGCTGCTGCTTCTGCTGCAATGGACATCGTTTACAACATTGGAGATGCAATTAACAAAATTGGTTTTGGCTTAGTGATTTATGTATTGAGCAGAAAAGCAGATTAATTTTTCTTCCAATTTTAAAAAATAGGTGTCACAACTTGACACCTATTTTTTATAGTTATGACAAATCAAGACTATCAATATATAATCATTGGAGCTGGTTGTGCAGGATTACAATTAGCAAAAGCCTTATTATCATTACCGAAAAACCAAGTTGATTCAATCTTAATTATAGAATCAAATAACAATCATGTTGAAAAATCATGGTGCTTTTGGAACAATGAATCTCATCCTTACAGGCATTTGGTCAAGCATGAATGGCAAAATCTTGCATTTAGGTCTAACCATCATTTTCAATCAAGTTCGCTTAAAAATCAAACCTATCAGTACATCAATAGTGCAGAATTTGATTTATTCCATAAAAATATTTTTAAAGAAGACGATAGAATTAACCTAGTTAACGACACGGTTATTGACATTTTTCAGCACCAAAATAATTGCATTGCAAAATGCAAAAATAAAAATTATTCCTCAACAATACTATTTAATAGTGTCCCACATCTAATTAAAAATACTGTTTTTAATCCAAAAGTTTGGCAACATTTTTTGGGCTGGGAAATTTCTACAAAATCCGACTCTTTTAAAGAAGATCAAGTAACTTTAATGGATTTTGATGTAGATGAAAACGTTGATGGCCGATTTATTTACATTTTGCCATTTTCTAAAAAATCGGCTTTGATAGAATGCACTGTTTTTTCAGACACCCTATTGCCTATTGAAAACTATGAACAATCATTAATTAAGTACCTTAACAAAAACTATAAATCCGACTATACCATAATTAAAAAAGAAAAAGGGGTTATTCCAATGTTCCAGATTTCCAATAAAATCCAATTTGATAAAATTATACCAATCGGAACTGCCGCAGGTTGTATAAAAGCCTCAACAGGTTATTCTTTTGTTAGAAATATAGAAAATACAGAAAGAATAATGAAAAAACTATTTTCAAAGAACAATCAAGCTTCTAAAACAAAATCACGTTTTTATTTTTACGATGAGCTTTTACTTTGGATTATTGCAAACCATCCAACACAAATAAAAAACATATTCACTTATTTATTCAGAAAAAATTCAATAAAAAATATTCTATTATTTTTAGATGAAAAAACTTCGTTATGGCAAGAGATAAAAATATTGCTAAGCTTGCCAAAATTTCATTTCTTCAAGGCCCTATTTCATTATAAACCTATACAGTTTTTTAACCCAAAACATTTCGAGATTCCACTATATCCAGAAATTAATAAAGTTTCAAAAGCGCTGGAAACTAAAAAGATACTTGAACTAGAATACCCAGTATAGAAAAATGAGATTCACGAAATTAAATGTTCGTATTCAAATATTATTTTTTGGAGTATTTTTTGCCTCGATTTTCTATTTTCTTAAAGTTGAAAATACTACTCAGCTAATTGTATTTGCTTTAACAATTTTTTTGACCGGTGTGCCACATGGAGCATTGGATTTATATTTAGATAAGCAACAACAATTTAAAACAGGAAGAATATTTTCAAATAAAAAATTCTTTGTCAGTTATTTTTTGAACATGTTAGTTTATGGAGTTCTTTGGTACCTTTTTCCTGTTTTTGCTCTTTTTGTTTTTATATTAATAAGCGCAAAGCATTTTGGAGAGATAGACTGGGCTTTCATGTCTAAAATACAAAAGCGGTTTTCATTTATCTATGGCCTTTTTATAATTTCATTTATTATCACAGCACACACGGTACAAACTTCCGAAATCATTGGTTATCTGCTACCTGAATTCCCCAACGCATTACCTTTGATAACTATTGGCAATCACATTTTTAATGTATTGTTGATTGTTTCTACTGCAGTTTTCATTTCTTTAATTATCTATCTTTATAAAAATAATTTCGAGAACAAAAACCTTCTTTTTTTCTTAATTCAAACCCTTGTCCTTCTTCCAATTATTTATTTTTTACCATTTTTTTTAAGCTTTGCTTTTTACTTTGGCATTTGGCATTCTATTCTTTCTTTCGATGTAATATTACAAAAACTTCACATTGAAAAAAGCTGGATAGGATGGAAACAACTCATAATTAAAGCATTACCTTTTAGTTTATTAGCATGGTTGGCCCTAGCATTGATTATGGTTTGGGGCTCAAAAAACTTTGGTGTGCCCTCGCTAATCAGCATGCTTTTTGTTGGCATTTCTATTCTAACTTTGCCACATTTGCAAATCTTCTCAAAGGCAATTAAATAAATTATTTGATTACTGCTTGTAACCAGTCTTTTGCCGAAGCAGTTCTACAATAAACACTTATATCGCCAAAAGAGCTATCTTTTAATCCCGCTGCAACATTGTCAATCCCTCCATGAAGAACGCCGCAAACCGTCCATAAGCCATTTATTTTTATAAAAATCGGGCCTCCGCTATCGCCACTAACAGTACCTCCTTCCATTTCTAATGCTTCTGGGGCACTGTTCCCTTTGCCTAGCTCTTTTTCTTGGTCGTTTACTATGTTGTCGCCTAAGGTATTGTATTTCCCATCAGGTGCATCAAAGTCAAATGCCAAAAGTCCACCATTATAGCTTTTACCATTTACGGTGGCCTTTAGGTCACTTGTAATTCGGTCCAGCACATTTACCATTGCATGTTTTTTTGAATAATCGTCTTTGTTTTGACCAGTTTGTTGTGAATAATCTCCAAATCCACAAGACCAAGTAAACAATTTGTCTTTTTCTCCATTAAGGTCATAATTGATGACAGAGGGTTTTATGTCAGTAATTACTTCTGTCAACCTCACTAGGGCTAAGTCTGTACCTTTCTCAAAGCCACCATCTGAGGTAGTCCAATGTGGATGAACTATGATTTCAGCTACACTTAAGGTTTTTATTGGTTTATTTGGGTCATTGCCGACTAAAATTCGAATTTTAGAAAGTGCAGGGAGTATTTTAGATTCTTCTGGTAAAATGAAGTTATGGGCAGCTGTCAATATCCATTTAGGATGTACCAAAGTGCCAGAACCCATAAAAATATCTTTTCGCTCTGTCACTTGAATAAAAACTACAGTTTTAAAATCTGGAAATTCATCGGTATTAAAGGGGGAAACATTGGTGGCTATGGATTCATATTCACTTAACTTTTTGTCATTTCTTATTCCAAAGGTCTGCGGTGAAGTTTGTACTTTCCCTAAGGCAGTAGGGGCATAAACACCAAACCCTATAGCCTGAGTAGGGTTTTGACCTGTGAAAGTATCATCGTATTGATCTTCCGGCTCCACATCTTCTACACTACAAGAGATAATTAAGCCCGACAGGATATAAATTTTTACAATAAGCGATATTTTTTTTAAGAACATTTCAAAAATATCTTTTGTCATGTTTATATTATTACCTTTTTTCATTATTAATATCTTCTCACTGAACCGCTTTATAAATATCCTCATAAAAGGCTTTACGTTTATAATTTTCATCAAAAAGCATTGGAAATTCCTTTTGCGTTTTTTTAAAAGGACGCAACCAAGTATCTGAATCCCCAATATTCCAGGTGGTTATACCAAATTGTTGGGCAGTTGGTATTTTTCTAAACGTATTAAAAACATATATGAATTTAATACTTTGTTTTTGCTTAGCTACATCATCATAAACAAAGTTCTCATTTACTGAAGGATTAACAGCAATATCAAGTTCCGAAAGGTGCACTAATAAGCCAGTAGCAGCTGACTTTTGAATTGCTGTTGCTATTCCTGTATCAGAAGAATTAATATTAATATGCATTTGAAGCCCAATTCCATCAATAGATATATTTCTTTTCTTAAAATCCGCTACCAAATCCAAAATTGCTTGAAGTTTTGCTGGGGCGTATTCTTGTCCATAATCATTATAAAAAAGTAAGACATTAGGGTCGGCTTCTCTAGCCCAAGCAAAGCATTTAGCAAGGTAATCATCACCTAATTTTTCTTTAAAAAGGCTACTTCTTAAGGAGCCATTGTCGTTGAAGGCTTCGTTTACCACATCCCAGCTACCCACTTTCCCCTTATAATATTGAACCACTGTTTGAATATGTGTTTTTATTACTGTTTCCCAAGCTAATTGATTGCCTTCGAAATTTATGAGCCAAGTTGGGATATTTGAATGCCAAATTAATGTATGACCATGAATTCGCTGCTTGTTCTTTTGAGCTGCTTCTACAATTATATCTGCTTTTGACCAATCAAATCGGTCTTTTTCTGGATGTATCTGTCCCATTTTCATCATATTTTCGGCAGTAACACTTTGAAATTCAGTATCGAACAAGTTTCTGTAGGAAGTATTTGCATTCAATAAAGTTGGATTTACGGCAGCCCCAAATTTAAATTTCAAAACATCTTTTAAATATAAAATTGTTTGACTTTTTGGCACGGGTAAAGCTCCTTTATCTTGAGCTTTACAACTACAAACTAATATTAAAAAAAATACAAAGAGGTGTTTCATCTTATTTAATAAAAACTTTTTCTGATTTAACATATCCTATTCTGTGAGCAAAAACATACACTGAATCGCCTTTTTTACATTCAAAAGGCTCTTGATAAATAGTCCAAGAATCTTTCATAGAATTCCTATATCCTAAAGAGGCTCCTTTAGTTGCCGAACTTATTAGAACTTTATTTTGAGTAAAAGAAATAACGGGTTCTGCGGTTTTTGGTGGAATATTGTTCCCATTCCACCATTGTTTAATCATATCCATTTCATTTACGGCCCCCCAATCTGTAAAATCTTGTAACCATTTTTGATGAGCTACTCTCATTTCCTTTAGTTTGCTAGCAAATTTCGGATCCACAGCTAAGTTTTTCAATTCAAATGGGTCTGTTTTTACATCAAATAATTCTTCTTCCGGTTTTGTGGGTCTAAACCAGTCCAATTGAGCGGCATTTAGTTTACCCTCGTCTCTAAGTTTTAGTAAATGAGGCATTAATGGATTTTGAAGTCGATATCGAATGTTTTGATAAAATGGTTTTTCTGGCATATAATATTTCAAATATACAAAACGGCCGTCACTTACTGACCTCACTCGATCTATTTCAGAGTCCATTCTATCGCGAGCCGCGTAAATATATTTTCTATTTTTTTTCACTTTTTGTTCTCCTAAAAAAGCCTGCCCATGCATGGTTTTGGGAATTTTAAGCCCAGCCAAAGAAAGCAACGTAGGAGCAAAATCTACCGCACTTATAAGTTGAGATTCCGTTGTTGCGGCTTCCAAAAAAGGAGCTTTAATAATCAATGGAATTCTTAAACCTCTATCATGAATTTCTCTTTTTACATATGGAAGCCCGTCCCCATGATCGCTATAAAAGAATAAAACAGTGTCATTATAAAGACCATCTTCTTTGAGTTGCTTAATAATTTCTCCCACACGCTTATCCATTTCCATTACGTTGGATAAAAATCGAGCAATAACATTTCTACTTATACTGTCATCAGGATAATAAGGTGGCACTTCCACATTTTTTGGATTAACTAAAAGTGGCTCTTTAGCTCTTACCCATACTTGGGACTCATGAGTAACTTCAATATTAAAAACTGAGAAAAATGGTCGGCTTTTATCTTTCCTATTTCTCCAATGAGCCTTTTTGCTGCTTTCATCCCACATGGTGGGTGAGCCTACAAATTGATAATCTTCTTTCGCATTATTGGTACAATAATAACCCGCTTGTCGAAGATATTGGGGATAGCCAAGCACCCCTTCTGGCAAGACAACCGAATATGGCTTAAATCCTGGTGGATAGTCATCCTTTGCATTAGCTGAAATTCCAAGCGTTCTCATATTATGCCCACCATTAGCCGTTTGATAACGACCTGTAATAATAGCATTACGACTTGGTGCACATACACCTGCAGTTGTAAAAACATTAGTGAATCGTACACCTTCAGAAGCTAACTGATCAAGATTAGGAGTTTTAGCGACTTTCTCTCCATAACTTCCTAAATGAGGAGACATGTCTTCGCAAACAATCCAAACTATGTTGGGTTGTTTATTTTGAATACTTGAATTTTTAAAATCGGAAAAAGATAGAAGTGATATTGCTAATAGAAATAAGACTAGTTTCATATTTTTAAATTTAAATTCAGATATTTATTTAATCATCCCAATTCAAATTTACCTCATAAAAATTATTTTAAAAGATAAAAAGAGGAATAAAACACGAATGATTTAAAAAAATTGCTCATTTCAAGACAAAAAAGAAACATACAAACTAAATTTTTGAAATTTTCTACTATTCGGACTAATGAGATATGAATGAAGAATAAAAAGTATATGGAATATATAAATAATTTTAGACGTATAAAAAAGAAAAATCACCTACCATTGGAAAAAAAATTCATAATTTGAAAATCTTTAAACCAATAATAGGTGAATATTTAAAGCTTATTTTATCGTCCTAAAACAATGAAAGCATGAATAATACCTGGAACACCGAAAAGGAATGTCCAAAGTAAATTGAAAAGAGTTGGTTTTTTCCATCCTGTATGAATACCTACAGCGATAGGAGGAAGTAAAATAGCTAAAATGTAAAGTCCAGCACCAGGCTTACCCGCAACATTTGCTGCTTGTTCAGCTTTAGCATCTTTAATAGCCATCTTAACAAGTTTGGCCCTTTCAGACATAGACAAACCTTTCATTTCTGCCTTTAATACATCTGCATCAAAAGTTTCCATTTGTTTTGCAATGGCAAAAACAGACTCAGCAGTCTTCTTTTCATTCACCACTTTTTCTGCCGCGATAACATTAAATTGCAACGCTAAAGTAAATAATACAGCAACAATAATCTTCCTTTTCATTAATGAATTGTTTTTATGGTTTTTCCTACTCATAAAGCTTTTCGGTTCCGCTCCGTTTATTTAAGTGGTCTCTGAACTCCACGATTTAAAAGCAATATATAAAGTATTTTCAAAGATTAAATAAATGTATTTCATCTTTTTGTAAAAAAACAATTAAAGTTCAAGAAAAATTAATAGAAATACCCTTAGTAAAAACATCGAATTGTTTGCCAAATTACATGTAAATTTATAATAATAAGTAAATTAGTTAATCCTTCTTTTATTTATTAGAGGCAATAAATGGACTACATTTTAGAACTAAAAAATGTTTAGTAAAAAAGCTAAAACAATTTATTTTTAGTAGTTTCCTGAGTCTCTTTTTTTAATTATGGGTTTGTGCTCTAAAAAATACCATCATCTTTTCATTTAACTCTTTCTTAATAGCCGAATATTTTTTGTCATTTACAACATTCTCTTTTTCCAATGGATCTTTGTCATAATCGTACAATTCGCTTGCATATACTTTTTTATTTGAAAATGGCTCGTGACTTGTAAAGTCACTCATCCACAATACATAGCGATATCTTTCGGTTCGAATAGCATATCCCATCAATTTGTTAGTGGCATATCCCAAACTTTTTTGTTCTTCTTTTTTAAGTTTTCTGGGATATTGACTTACTGAAAATTCTTTGACTTTGGCTTTGTTATTTACCATAATAGGTTTCAAGCTTTTTCCATCCAAAAATGAAGGAACTGGAGTTCCAGCCAAATCACATATGGTAGGGAAAATATCAACATGCTCAGAAAGTGAACTTGTTTTGCCAGGTTTTATCCCAGGTGCGGCAATGATAAGAGGTGCTCGAGTTGCTTGTTCAAAGTTGGTATGCTTTTCCCAAAGATCATGGTCGCCTAAATGCCAGCCGTGGTCACCCCAGAGAACAATTATCGTATTATTCAATGTTCCTAATGAGTCTAAAGTTTTTAATAGAACCCCTACTTGAGCATCCATAAAAGAAACAGCAGCATAATACCCATGTATCAATGCCTTTTGTTTATTTTTTTCAATATTTACGTGTAAGCCCCCCTCTTCATTATAAGTTGCAAATTCAGGAATATCAATATAATTTCTTAACTCTCCTGAGCGATGATAAGCGATTTCAACTCCATTTTTTGAATGATCTTGAAATGTAGCCAATGGCATATCTTCGGCCTTGTATAAATCCCAATATTTTTTGGGGGCAACAAATGGTAAATGAGGCTTATGAAAGCCAACTGCCATAAAATAGGATTGCTTGCTTTTCGAAAACTTTATCAATTGCTTTTTTGCCAATAAGGCATCTACTCCATCGGTATAAGCATGATCAGGTACATCAATATTCTCAAATGATGGGCCTTTTGTGCTGGTAGGGTTTTCATCATCTGTATCTTCATTTTTTGGCTTGACTACTTTTTTATCAAAAAGTGCTTTAGTAACAGAGCTTTGGTATTGGTTATTCCCAGGTTTTCCCAAACCATTGGCATAATCACTTACTGGCTCTAAAATATATGGAACACTCCAAGATACAGGATCTACTCTTTTTAAGGCACTTGAGGGATGAAAAATCTTTCCAACACCTGAAGTTGCATAGCCTTGTGAAATTAAATATTGAGGAAGGGTTATGATATTAGGATTCATATCGCGCATTTGAGTTTTTAAATCCCAAATCTTTGTATAATCTGGTCGCTTACCTGTCATCAAACTAGCGCGAGTTGGACCACAAACCGCTTGTTGGCAATAATTACTCATAAAAACCGTCCCCATTTTGGCCAGACGGTCGATATTAGGCGTTTTTATTTGTGTGTTTCCGTAACATCCTGCAATAGGTTTGAAGTCATCCACTGCAATGAAAAGTATATTAGATTTTTGCTGGGCCAAACTTACTTTATTACAACAAAGTATGTATAAGACAAAGAGACAAAATTTGATTTTCATTTATAAAATTTGAAAAATAAAAAATGTATTAATAAAAAATGTCAGCTGAAAATATTGACAACTGACATTTAATTTTTAGACTTGAAAAATTAATGCTGGTTTCTTAATTTTTAAATTAGTACCCAGCATTTTGAGTAATAGTAATTTGAGTATTATTGTCAATTTCCCTTTGAGGAATAGGTAAAATTAATCTATTTGCGTTTGCATTTCCTTGAAGGTCAGTTACGGACAATCTTGGCTGAGCATAAGTAATATAGTGAGTTGGGTACATCAATGTAAAATGATTCTTTAGGGTTTGTTCAGCTGTAATCGTGGAAAATGTAGTATTAAAACGCAACAAATCAAAAAACCGATGATTTTCAAAAGCAAATTCTAATCTCCTTTCATCAGAAAGTGCTTTTTCAAAAGTGGCTGTTGTATTTACTTTGTCAGCGGTAATATCAGTCAAACCAGCTCTTTTTCTTACTTGGTTAATTAGTGTTAAACTTGATGTCGTATTTCCTTGGGCCTCCGCCAACAACAACAGCACATCCGAATATCTGATCACGGGCCAATCACTTTCTGAATCTCTAGCAACTACCATAACTGAAATATGCTTTTTGGGATATAGCCTTGCTGTGGTTCCAGCGCCATAAACCCCAATATTCACTGCTTTCCTAGCGTCGGCAGCTGTATATAAGTTATTGAGCTCGGTAGTTGGAAAATTGTATCCACTTCCATCACCATTTGCTACAGCGGCTCCACTATTTAATGGAGCAAAAAGATTAGAAAACTGAGAGCCTAAACCAAGTCCACCTGCTCTGTATCTTACAGCAAATAAAATCTCTGAACTCATTTCAGTGGCCGTTGAAAAAATATTTGCATAAGAAGGATTTAAACTATATCCACTATTTTGGATGATATCTTGCAATAAAGTTGCCGCTTCTGATTTTTTATTAAGAGTAAGATAAACTTTAGCCAAAAGTGCCTTTGCAGACCATGAATTGGCACGGCCTAAATCTGCTGCTGCAATTTGAGCAAATTTCACTGTGCTGGCATTTGCTGCTGCATTTTGCAAATCTGCTATAATTAGTTTATAAATTTCCTCCTTTGGTACTCGATTTATAGCTTTTGCCTCTTGTGGCGTTATTGGCTCATGAGCTAAAAACAAATCACCATACAATTGTACCATGTTAAAATAATGATATGCCCTAATAAAAGAAGCTTCTGCCGATAGTTTTTTACGAATTGCTTCAGTAATGGGAATAGTAATATTCTCAAATGTCATAGTTCCAGATGAAGCGGAATAATTTGCTCCCAAAGCATCTAAAACTAAATTTGTGTTTCGTATATTAAAATACGTGGCTAACCAATAATTATAATTACCAGCATGCGAGGTACTTGGATAAAGCATATCTAATTCTGTCAAGTCACGATTTACTGTTGAGCTACTTCCAGTGGCCCCCATTACTGAGTTGTCGCTTCGAAGTTCTGTAAGTGTCCATTCTTCAATTAAAGCTTTTTGCATGCCGCTATAACAGCCTATTAACGCACTATTCAATTCTGATTGATTGGAATAAAAAGTACTCGCGTTAAGGTTTGATTGAGGGTAAAGGTCTATTGTGTCGTTACAACTACTTAAACCAATAAATGAGAAAAGAATACTATATTTTATTGCTTTCATTATTGCGTTTTTTTAAATTAAAAATTAATGTCAATACCCATAATAAATGTCTTAGGAATAGGGAAACTTCCTCTTTGATATCCATCTATTAAAGAAGATCCATAAGCTCCATTAGAAAAACGGCCTTCAGGGTTTAAACCCCGATATCCTTTCGCTGTTCTAAAATAAAGATTTTGACCAGAAAAATAAAGTCTTGTAGAATTCATTCCGATTGATTTTGCAATTTTTGATGGCAATTTATATCCAAAATTAATATCTCTTAAAGTAAGGTATGATGCGTCCTCCACTACATAGTCTGTTAATAGCCAGTTAAATCCATTCGTATTATAAGGTGTTTTACCATCCCCTGGGAACATTGAACTCAACCATCGATTGGCATTGTAGGCTCTATTTTTCTGTTTCGCCTCGTTGTAATTTGGATCACCATTTATTAAAGTTCCACCTTGCACACCTTGTAATGAAAAACTAAGGTCGAAGGCTTTAAATGTAAAAGAATTGGTAATTCCCCAGGTAAAATCTGGATAAGGGTTTCCAATGACTGTTCTATCTTTATTATCAATAATTTTATCGTTGTTAATATCTACTAATTTTAAACCACCAGGCACAAAATAGTTGGTTAAAGAACTTTTAATTCCATCGGTTTTCGCTTTATCCACATCTGCTTGAGAAAGCCAAACCCCATCAGTTTTATATCCAAAATACTGAATTAATGGATCCCCCAGTTTATTTTGATACACTTCAGTTCGCTCTCCTTGATTTAATAAATAGGCCTCATTACCCAATTCTAAAATTTTGTTTTTAGTGTGAGAAAAGTTTGCTGAGGTGGTCCATTTGAAGTTTTTAGTAGATAAATTTCTTGTAGTAAGTTCTAATTCTATTCCTTTGTTTTGTAAACTACCTATATTATTCCAGAATAAGGGAACTCCTATAAAAGCCATAGAAGATTGTTGCAACAATAATTTATCCGTTTTAGATTGGTAAACGTCAACTGAAAGGTCAATTTTACTTTTTAGAATGGCAATATCTATTCCTAGATTAGTTTGAAAAGTACTTTCCCAAGTAATATCTTTGTTAGCGACAATACTAGGAGAAGTGGATTGTCCAGCAACTAGATTTCCTATTCCACTACCCAAAGGGTAATTTGCAGAATACATTAAGTCAACAAATCCGAAATCAAGTATTCGATTGTTGCCAGAAATACCATAACTAGCTCTAAGTTTTAATTTGTCTATCCAGTTGATATCCTTAAAAAACTTCTCGTCAGAAGCTATCCAACCTGCGGAAACCGATGGAAATGAACCCCATTTATTTCCTGGTCCAAAATAAGAGCTACCGTCTGTACGGAAACTCGCAGAAAGTAAATACCGCTCTTTGAATTCATAATTAACTCTTCCTAAATACGACAATAATCCTATTTGATTGATACTACTAGTTGTACCAGCCTTGTCTATTTGTGAAGCATTATTAATCGTTCTTATATCATCACTAGGATAGTCTAAGCCAGTAGTTTGGTTTCTGGTAACTTTGGTTGTTTGAGCAGTGTATCCAAGTAATGCATTGATGGAATGGTTGGTGATTGTTTTTGTAAAATTCAAGGTATTTTCAGAAAGTAAGTCTAAGTAAGAACTATTCGTGTATACCCCTTTTCTTACAATTCCATCACCAGTAGCATTTCTATTTGCCCAATTTAAACCTGAACTATTGTTAATATAAGCACTAGCCATTGTTTTAAAATCTAAACCTTTCATTATGTTAAATGTAAAGTTTGCTGAGCTTTGTAAGCGATATTCATTGGTATTGATATCTTGGTTTATTACTGCAGATTTAGGATTGTTTTGAGAAGATCCAGTCTGTGGGCCCGTTGGGCCTGTCGAAGTCCAAGTAGAGCCATCTGGCATTAGACCTGAATAAACCTGATTGCTAAAATGTCGAGGATGTGCAAAATCTCCTGCTTTAATATCTGCCCATTGTGGTACTTGCCTTACCCAAGCTGCTGATTTCTCTGTATGATAAACGGGTAATGAGCTTGGAAATCGCATAAAATTG
>JANNWE010000704.1:0-3878 GCA_031414675.1 Cytophagaceae bacterium | reverse complement strand
TTCAGACAATGCCAGTGATCTGGGGTTCCAACTATTACATAATCGATGTCTTTATTGTCTAACAATTGCCTATAATCTCCGTATGTTTTTGGCTTTTTGCCTTGAAGTTTTTCTATTTCTGAAGCACGTTGATTTAACACATTTTCATCAATGTCACATAGGGCAATACACTCAACGCCACTGTTTTTTAAATGTCTTTGTAAATTTGAAAATCCCATGCCTTTACAGCCAATTAGTCCAATTTTAAATTGATCTGAAGGGGCCAGTTTTTTGGGATTCTGACGAGCCATAACTGATGAAAAGGATGGAAATGCCAAGCTTGCTGCTGCTAAATTTCTAACAAAATTCCTTCTAGAATTTTCCATTTTTTAATTTTTAAGGTTGAAAATTTTTAATACGTATCGAATATATATTATTTTTTGTGAAATTAATAAAAACAAACGGGAAGAAAAAGATGGAAGAGGAATCAATTTTAATTTTCAAAAACTTTTGGGAAAATATTTTTCCATGAAATATTAAATTTAGTATTCACTTTTTCAATCAATTCAAATTTTTTTTAAAAAACAGGTTTTTTTTATCCCAAAAACTTTGGTTTTTTAATATTAACAATTTCATTATTAATAGTCAAATAAAGATTTTAATATCATTTATATTATATTTGTTTATCTATTTTTATACCTTTTTTTATACCTTCATCATTCCCAAATTCTATGAAAATCAAAATTATTTTAGCCTTTTGTTTCCTTGGTATGAGCACATTTGCTCAAAAAAAAACAACACCAATTGTTTCTCCGGCAAAAGTTTCTGAAGAAAAAGCAGTAGACTTGTCAGTATTTAAATTTAGGTCGGTAGGGCCGGCCTTAATGAGTGGTCGTATTATTGACCTTGCAATCAATCCTACAAATTCTTTTGAATATTATGTTGCAGTGGCATCTGGGGGTGTTTATAAAACAACAAATAATGGCATTACCTATCAACCAATTTTCGAGAAATATGGTGCATTTTCTATAGGTTCTGTAAGTATTGACCCCAACAATCAAAATGTGGTTTGGGTTGGAACTGGAGAGGCTAACAACCAAAGAAGTGTTGGATACGGTGACGGAGTTTATAAATCGGAGGACGGAGGAAAAAGCTTTACGAATATGGGTTTAAAAGAATCACAACACATAGGCGAAATTATAATAGATCCCAAAAACTCGGAAGTAGTTTACGTTGCATCTTACGGCCCACTTTGGAATTCGGGTGGCGAAAGAGGCGTTTATAAATCAATGGATGGTGGAAAAACTTGGCAACAAGTGTTAAAAATAAGTGACGATACAGGGGTAGCAGACCTTATAATGGATCCCAAAAACAATTCTGTTCTTTATGCCTCAGCACATCAACGTCAGCGGAAAGGGTATGGATATGTAAGTGGTGGGCCTGAAAGTGCCATTTATCGAAGTGTAGACGCAGGTGCCACGTGGAAAAAAATTAATTCTGGCTTTCCCTCTGGAGATCTAGGAAGAATTGCTATTGCTATTTCCCCTATGAATTCCGATGTTTTATATACACATTTAGAAGCTCAAGACGGCCAAAACGGCTCTTTCAAAAGTACTGACCGTGGAGCCAGTTGGGTAAAAATGAGTTCTTATTCCAGTTCAGGACTTTATTATGGAAAGATTTTTCCAGATCCTATAAAATTCGATAGAATATATGTGGGCGATGTTATTTCAAAATATTCTGATGATGGAGGTAAAAATTGGATAAGTTTAAACCACAAAAACATTCATGTGGATAATCATACTTTTTATATAGACCCGAAAGACAATTCACACTTTTTTTTAGGTGGGGATGGTGGATTATATGAGACATTTAATAGGAGTGAAAATTGGCATTTTAAAGAAAACTTATCTGTTACACAATTTTATAGAGTCGCATTAGACAATGCAATTCCTTTTTATAATATTTATGGAGGAACACAAGACAATAGCAGCTTGGGTGGTCCAAGTAGAACAATAAATGCAGCTGGAATAACAAATAATGATTGGTTTCTTACTTTAGGTGGAGATGGTTTTGAATCGGCCATAGATTGGAGTGACCCAAACATTATTTATGCTCAATATCAACATGGAGGTCTTTCGCGTTTTGACAAAAGATCTGGAGAGACTGTAGATATAAAACCAATAGAAATGGAAGGAGAACCCGCCTTAAGATGGAATTGGGATTCTCCGATTTTAGTTTCAAAGCACAATCCCAAACGTTTATATTTTGGAGCAAACAAAGTTTATAAAAGCGAAGACAGAGGAAACAATTGGACTCTGATTTCAGGTGATTTGAGCCGCCAGATGGATAGAAATAAATTGCCTTATATGGGCAAAATATGGAGTGAGGATGCCGTTCAAAAAAACACTAGCACCTCTATATATGGTCAAACCACTACACTTTCTGAAAGTAAATTAGATGAAAACATTTTATATGCTGGCACAGATGATGGTCTAATTCAAATAACTACAGATGGTGGTAAAACCTGGACAAAAATCGACAATATTCCTGGCATTCCTTCAATGAGTTATATTCCTCAAATAATATGCTCTCAACATGATAAAAATACTGCTTATGTGGTTTTTAATCACCACAGGTATGGAGATTTTAAACCCTATTTAGTAAAAACCTCAGATGCTGGAAAAACTTGGAATTTAATAACCAATTCCTTGCCAGAAAGGGGTTCTATTTACACCATTGCAGAAGATCACGTTGACCCCAATTTGCTTTTTGTGGGTACTGAGTTTGGATTATTTGCTTCCATAAATGGGGGAAAGAAATGGAGCCAAATGAAAAACAACCTTCCGGTAGTTGCAATAAAAGATTTAGAAATTCAGACAAGAGAAAACGATTTGGTATTAGCTACTTTTGGAAGAGGGTACTATATTTTAGATGACTATTCTGCCATGAGAAATATAGAAAGCAACACCAATAAAGAAGCCGTTATTTTTCCTATTAAAAATTCTTGGATTTTTAATGAGTCAAATCCATTGGGTGGAAGAAATAATGGTACTCAAGGCGATACGTATTGGACTGCAAACAATCCTCCTTTGGGAGCGGTAATTAAATATCAAGTGAAAACAGTTCCAGTATCATTAAAAGATCAAAGAAAAAAGAAAGAAAAAGTATTAATTGAAAAAAATGCTTTAACTGGATATACCTCTCCAGACTCTATGATGGCGGAAGACAATGAATTAATGGGCTTTCACCTTATGAATATTTTAGATGATAAGAAAAAAGTTGTCCGAAGATATCAAATAAAACCTAAAGTGGGATTAAATGAATTTGTTTGGAATTTTACCCAAGCAAATGGTTTTTCTATTAACACTAAAAGTAATTCTGGCTCAAACGATGGCTTGCCGGTTTTACCTGGCAAATATTTTGCTCAGCTTAGCTATTTTAATGGAAGCTCGGTGACCGAATTAACCGCTCCAGAAGGCTTTGAAGTTAAAAGTTTAGGTTTAGCAAGCATGCCTGTTTCAGATCAAAAAGCAATGGAATTATTTGTTTCTGAAATAAAGGAGTTTGCCCTTGTTGTTAATGGAGCAAGCGACCATGTTGACTATTTAAATGAAAAACATCAGATTCTTAAGGCAGCTGTTATCGGGGTTTCAACAGCCGATTTGAGAATCTTAAAGACGCTATCAGAAATCGAAAAACAATTTCAAAAAATCAAGTTAGATTTAAATGGAAATGAAACGCTTGAAAAAAGGCAATTTGAAGTTTTACCAGGCATAAAAAATAGACTTAACAAAGTTGTTTTTGGTCTTTATGGTCACTCTAGCGACCCTACAGGCTCTCAAAAGCAAAATTTAGCTTTCGCCAAAAAGCTATTTTTAGAAACTTACAAAAGCATA
>JANNWE010000703.1:0-5219 GCA_031414675.1 Cytophagaceae bacterium | reverse complement strand
GTTTTAAAAATATTCTAAAAAACTAAATACCTGAAACTTCATATTCGGGTATTTAATTTTTAAAAAATTTGTGAAATCTATCTTTAAAATTATTAAAATGGAAAAATTCTATTTGAATTTCCGTTACCCACTTTTTTATTTAAGGATTGTACTTGTTCCAATTTTTCTTTTTGGTACTATTTTTTCAACTTTTGCTACTAATTTAGATACTAAAAAATTAGATAGTTTATCTGCTATTTGCTTATTTCCAGCGTATACCACTAGAAATACAGATGTTACCTCGCCATCGCAAAGCGACGGTAAATTACTCATTACAAACATTAACAATGCCACACATTATGAAATTCTAGAAGGGAATAACACCCCTTTCGATTTTAATCAAGCTACTGTAATTCCCGCTAAACAAAATGAAATTGAAATTAAAAATATTTCGAATCCTACCGGTTTAAAAAACTATAGAGTAAGATTATACAATGGTGATGCCAGCTGTTATAGTGATCAAAACATCGTTTTTGAGCACATAAATTTTGCTGCAAATAGAGATTATGTCAAATTAGAGTTACTTCAAGCTGTCGATAATTCTACCCCTAGGTTAGGGGATATTGTGACATTTACCACAATTATTCAAAACAAAGGAAATAGGCAAGCAGAAAATGTAGAGGTACGAGTTATTTTAAACTCGTCATTAGAGATAGTAAGTAATTATAATGAAAAAGGACAGTTTTCTTCTATAGGTAATATCTGGAAAATTGGATCGATAGAAGGGGGAAGATCCATAAAATTAGTTGTTAGAACAAAAGTTAAAAGCCAAGGTTTATCCTATTATACTTCTTATATTTCAGAAGAAGGATTAGAAAAATTTAATATTGCTCAAGCTCAATCTTTCGGAAATGAAACAGATAAAAGAAGCGGAACAAGCTGTGTTACCGTACCCATAGATATAAAAAGTGATGAAGTATATAATATCGTTTTGAAACAATATAAAGGTGTAAAATGGTACTATAAGGATGCATCAGGAAATTTCTTAGAAATAAATGACAAAACCAATCCCGCTTTAGCCGTTATAAATCCAGATAGCACACTAACTATCAAACAAAGTGGAGAATTTTCTTTTTCTAAAAAGGTGGGTGATTGCAATATTAGTTCTTGTTGTCCAATAATTGTGGAGTCATGTGCTGGTCCAAACATTGTGGTGGATTCGGTGTATTGTAGTACAATAGTGGATAGCTATACTATACAGGTACACCTTGAAAATGATAATTTTAGCATAATTGAAAAAGTGTTTTTTGCAATGGCAAATTTAAATTTTCCAGTTTTGACTAATTATTTAGAAAGGATTAATGCGTTGCCCATTACTTCTAGCTCAGGGTTTGTAACTTCTTTGGGAAATAGTGTGTATTTAATAGAAAATATTCCAGCATTTATGCCAAATGTTACGCTGGTCTCCAGTGATTTGACAGGAAAGTGCCGCAATATTAGGATAGTAAATGCTCCGAATTGTACGGGTAAATCATTGGGTATTCCACAACCAAACGAAACCGTAATGTATATTTCCGAAGGTGAGCCTGCTCCATCTTTTGTAGTTGCTAAAAAAGAGAAAGGAGTTGAAGTAATTTGGTTTGCAGACGATTTAGGTCAGAAAGTAATTCATAAAGGAAAACGTTTTAAACCTAAAAAGGCCGGCGATTATTATGTAGCTTATAAAGAAAGTAAAACTAATACGATTGGTGTATTGAAAAAAGTTCAAATGATACAAATTCAATCTGAAATTGCCGGCAAATTCATAGCAGAAAATGTATGTGGTTGTGATAACCCTTTAATGGTGCCACAAGGAGATTTAGGAGAATTGAGTACTGCAAAAGCTTATCCAAATCCTGTAAGTGATTTATTAACTGTTGAATATCGTTTGCCAAAATCAGCAACAAGGGCTGAAGTTAATTTTCTAAATATAAGTGGAAAATTGATGAAAAATATAGAACTAAACAAAAATTCTAGTTTTATAAATGTAGAAACTCTTAAATGGGCAGATGGCACTTATTTTTATAGTTTAATAATAGATGGGAAAAAATCAATGAGTCAAAAAATTATTGTATCCCATAATTAATTACTAAAAATACTAATCCAAAACCAAAATAGCCTCCGTTAATGGGAGGCTTTTTTGGTTTAACCCAAAAACGCAATAGAAAATCGGCTACAATTTTATTTTGCTACAAGTCTTTTTCAATGCTCAATCAATGGTATTCCGATACCATTTTAATCGAATTTCATACTCTTTTTGCCAAATCGAGCGACGAACCGTTCATTTCGCCAGAATGTTTATTACGTTTATTGGGTTCAAATTGGAATGCTGATAATTATTGAGTTTTTTTGTATTCATTTTTGTTTAAAATTTAAATTAATGAACCAAAACATAGAAAATCTTACTCCTGGGCAAATTGTAATTGAATTAGATAAATATATTATTGGACAGAAAGATGCAAAAAAAAATGTGGCCATTGCTTTAAGAAATAGATGGAGACGCATGAACTCATCGGTAGAAATGAGAGATGAAATTATGCCGAATAATATATTAATGATTGGTTCTACTGGAGTGGGTAAAACGGAGATTGCCAGACGCTTAGCTAAAATTGCGGATGCTCCATTTACAAAAGTAGAAGCTTCAAAATTTACTGAAGTGGGTTATGTAGGACGAGATGTAGAAAGTATGGTAAGAGATTTGGTCGAACAAGCTGTAAACATAGTTAAAACGCAGAAAAAAGAGGAAGTTAAGCTAAAAGCGATAGAGGCTGTTGAGGAAAAAATTCTTTTCATATTGATTCCACCCGTTAAAAAATCCAAAAGTAAAAAAGAAAATGATTTATCGCAGAATGGAGATGATTATGAACTCAACCATGAAACTCGTGAAGCATTTAGAGAAAAACTTAGAAGAGGGGATTTAGATAATCGAAAAATTGAAATTGAAATTTCTGGTGGATCAGTGGCCCCAATTGGGGTAATGGGTGGTCCAATTGATGATGTATCTATGATGAACATTCAAGATATGATTGGTGGTTTTATGCCTAAAAGTCAAAAGAAAAGGAAAGTTTCCATTTTTGAAGCAAAAAAAATCATGTTGGAAGAAGAGTCTTCGAGGCTGATTGACATGGACGAGGTAAAAGAAGAAGCAATTTGGAAGGCTGAAAATTTAGGAATGATTTTTATTGACGAAATAGATAAAATTGCTTCTTCAGGTGGAAAATCAGGTCCAGATGTAAGTAGGGAAGGAGTGCAGAGAGATTTACTTCCAATAGTGGAGGGCACCACCGTGGCTACGAAACATGGGTCAATTAAAACAGATCATATTTTATTTATTGCGGCGGGGGCTTTTCATGTATCAAAACCTTCTGATTTAATTCCTGAATTGCAAGGACGATTTCCTATAAGGGTTGAATTAGAGGCTTTAACTGAAGATAATTTTTATCACATATTAAAAACACCAAAAAATGCCCTTACCAAACAATACATAGCAATGCTTGAGTCTGAGAAAGTTACGCTAAGTTTTCATGATGACGCCTTAAGGGAATTAGCATCTTTGGCTTTTCAAGCAAATTCTGAAGTAGAAAATATTGGTGCCAGAAGGTTACAAACGGTCATGAGTCATTTATTAAACGAAATATTATTCGACGTTCCAGAAATTATTAAACCCGGAACTTCCATAGAAATTACTAAAGAAAAAGTTACTGAAAAACTTTCATCCTTGATAAAAAATAGGGATTTAAGCCAATATATTTTATAAAAAGTGATAACAAAAAATTTTCAGTAACAAGGAAGTCTCTATTTGGATTCCAAAAAAAAAGTTGTTAAAAATTCTAATTTTTAACAACTTTTTTATAATGATTCGAAAAGTATACTAAACTTATAAATTCATCTTTTTCAATTCTTTTACAGCAAAATCTGCAGCCCTGGCTGTCAAGGCCATATACGTTAAAGAAGGATTAACACAAGAGGCCGAAGCCATAGCAGCACCATCAGTTACGAATACATTTGGAGCACCCCAAACTTGATTATTTCCATTAAGTACAGAAGTTTTAGCATCTCTTCCCATTTTGGCGGTACCCATTTCGTGTATGCCAATACCAGGTGATTTCTCTCTATCATTAAAAGTTTTTACGTCTTTAGCTCCAGCAGCTTCTAGCATTGCTTTGGCTTCAGATTCCATTGCAACACGCATTTTTTGCTCATTATCACCCCACCAAGCATCAAAATTCACGATTGGCAAACCCCATTGGTCTTTATTAGCAGAAAGTGTAAATCTATTTGTAGGATCTGGTAGGGTTTCACCAAAACCTTGAATGTTGATACTCCATGGCCCTGGTTTTGTATTGGAAGATTTAAAATCTACCCCAAATTCATTTTCTGAAACTGTACCCCTTGATCTACTGGCACCTCCTTGGTATCCAAATCCCCTCAAAAAGTCTCTTTTATCTGATCCCCAATTGGTAAATCTAGGTATATAAATTCCATTAGGTCTTCTTCCGAAATAATACATATCATCAAAACCTTCCCAAGTTCCCGAAGCACCCACTCCCAAATGATGATCCATGATGTTTCTACCTAACTGATCGGATGCATTTCCTAAACCGTTTTCATGAGTTTTTGATTTAGATTGCATCATTATCCAAGCTGAATTAATTGCACTTGCATTCAGGAATATAATTTTTGCAAAATACTCTACCTCTTCCTTGGTATTTTGGTCTATGGCTTTAACGCCCGTAACCTTACCTTTTTCATCATCAAAAATTACCGAATAAACAATCTTATCATTAATTAAAGTAAAGTTATTTGTCTTTTTAGCCGCGGGCAATGTGGCAGATTGGGTACTAAAATATGCGCCATACGGGCAACCACGCATACATCTGTTTCTAAATTGGCAGCTTCCTCTACCTAGAGCAGTTTGTTCTTCTGTTGGAGAAGTAAGATGAGCTACACGTCCCACAATCATTTTTCTTCCAGAAAACTTACTCTCTATCCCTTTTTTTACTTCTTTTTCTACACAATTTAATTCCATAGCAGGCTGAAAATGACTATCGGGTAATACGTCAAGCCCTTCTTTAGAACCGCTAATTCCTGCAAATTTTTCAACATATTCATACCAAGGTGCTAAATCTGCATAGCGAATTGGCCAATCTGTGCTAACGCCTTCATCTAGGTTGGCAGTAAAATCCCTTTCGTTCCATCTA
>JANNWE010000702.1:0-1715 GCA_031414675.1 Cytophagaceae bacterium | reverse complement strand
CGCTATTTTTATGAGCAATTAAATGAGCTTCACGTCATTGCAGCAGGCTCGTTATTAGAATTCGCTTTAGCACAATTGCCTTCTTTTGGTGTAGGTCGTATAAGGTCGGTGTTTATGTATCCGCTCTCATTTTATGAATTTTTAGAGGCAAAAGGCGAACGTAAACTTTTAGAACTTATAAAGATTAGTAAAACAATAGATATTCCTTTTCATAAAAAATTGACAGAATATCTGCGAATTTTTCTAATTATCGGCGGAATGCCCGAAGTAGTTGCCAAATATATTAGTGGTGAGCCTTTATTGGAAGTACAAACAGTATTGGACGAATTACAAGCCTCAATTGTGGCTGATTTTACTAAATACAAAAAAAATGTTCCTTCAAATAGATTGATTGAAGTTTTTGAAGCGGTAGTTGCACAATCAGGGGGTAAGTTCAACCTAAGTAAAGCCTCGCAAAATGCAAATCATAGTCAAATAAAAGAAGCTTTATCTTTGTTAGAAAAGGCAGGTTTAATATATGCTGTTATACATTCGGCAGGAAATGGCTTGCCCTTGGGTGCTGAAATTAATGATAAAAAAAGAAAATATTTGCTTTTGGACACTGGTATTTTTCAGCGAATATTAGGCTTAAATATTGGACGATTTTTAACAGAAAACGACCGAGAAATCGTAAATAAAGGCACTATTGCTGAAACATTTGTAGGTAACGAAATTATTAAAAATAGTAATCCATATACACAAGAGCGGTTATATTATTGGCATCGGGAAGTCCCATCAAGTAATGCAGAAGTTGATTATTTAATTCAAAAAGACGGACAAGTTTTACCTGTGGAAGTAAAATCTTCACAAAAGGGTAGTATGCAAAGTCTATTGTTATTTATGAAAGAGAAAAACACAAAAGGCATAAGAATATCTATGGAAAACTTCAATAGTTTTCAGGATATTTCCATCATTCCACTTTATGCTGCTGGGTATTTTTTAAAAACAAGTTAAACGTAATTTTTCAAGATTAAAACAAATTTTTCAAAATGAAAGTACATTCTATTATGGTAGCTTTTTTGACCATTGCCAGCATGGCTTCTGCCCAAAACAATGCTTTATGGTTGCGAACACCAGCTCTTTCGCCTGATGGAAACGAAATTGTTTTCAGCTATAAAGGTGATTTATTTAAAGTGCCAGCCAATGGTGGAAATGCAATACCCCTCACGTTGCACGAAGCCTATGATGCCTCACCAGTTTGGAGTCCTGATGGTAAGCAAATTGCTTTTGCAAGTGATCGTTATGGCAATTTAGATGTATTTGTTATTCCTTCCCAGGGAGGTGAAGCAAAACGGCTAACAGCTCATTCAGGAGACGATATACCTTCTGGTTTTACTCCAGATGGCAAAGATGTTCTTTTTAGTGGTAATCGAAACGATGTACAATCTTCTTCAAGATTTCCAGATAAAAGTCTGTTCCGAACGCTATACAAAGTCCCAGCAAAGGGTGGTAGAAATATCCTCATATCGAGTGCTGGATTTCAATTTGCCAATTATGATGCGACAGGCGAAAATATTGTGTTTCAAGACCGAAAAGGATATGAAGATGAATGGAGAAAAAAACATACTTCATCTGTAACACGTGACATTTGGATTTACAACACCAAATCTGAAAAATATACGCAGATTAGTGATTTTGAAGGCGAAGACCGTGAACCAGTTTTTTCAACCGATGGA
>JANNWE010000701.1:0-12902 GCA_031414675.1 Cytophagaceae bacterium | reverse complement strand
AAAAAATAAAGTAGTATTTCTATTATTTATGAAAAGAATAATTTTACCTTTTTTAATACTTTTTTCTATTAATATCTTTGCTCAAGAAATTACATATGCAGAAAAACTTGGGTACCCAAAAGGAGCAAAAGTGCTTATTTTGCACGTAGATGATGTAGGAATGTCTTATGACTCTAATATTGGGGCCATAAAGGCACTAGATGAAGGAGTTGCAAATTCTTTAAGCTTGATGATGCCTTGTGCTTGGATTCCTGATTTTTTTAATTATCTAGAGAAAAATCCTAAGACCGATGCTGGTTTACATCTTACGCTTACTTCTGAATGGACTAGCTATCGGTGGGGGCCTTTGATGGGCAAGCCGGCTGTTCCAGGTTTAGTTGATAAGCAAGGAGCCATGTGGAAGAGTGTAGAAGCCACGGTTAAAAATGCTCAGCCTGACGAAATTGAAAAAGAGATTCGGGCTCAACTAGAACGTTCGCGAAGCATGGGCTGGGAGCCAACTCATTTAGACTCACACATGGGCACACTTTTCGCTAAAAAAGAGTTTTTAGAGAGATATTTAAAAGTAGGCATGCAAGAAAAAATTCCTGTTATGTTTCCTGGGGGTCACAATACCATGATTCAAGAAACAACAGCTTCTACTGGCCTTACAAAAGAAGTTACTACTACTATTGGTAACCAATTATGGGCAGCGGGTTTACCCGTTTTAGATGATCTGCACAACATCTCTTATGGCTGGGGTTGCCCAGATGGCAAAAGCGAATGCTCAGATGCGGAATTGCTAAAATATAAAACCCAACAATACATTTCTTCTTTGGAAAAATTAAAGCCTGGTTTAACCATGGTAATTATGCATTGTACATGGCCTACAGAAGTTTTTAAATATATTTCAGGATCTGGTATTGTAAGAAAAGGAGATACTATGAGTATGATGGATCCCATATTTAAAGCTTATTTAAATAGAAATAATATAGTGTTAACCACTTGGCGAGAAGCAAAAAAACGCAGAGACGCCCTAAATAAATAAATATAATGAAAAAACAACTCATTTCGACTTTGTTAGTTTTAATTAGCTTATCTTCTTTTTCACAAGTCGTTCAGATTTCTACTGAAGAGCAACAATTAAAAGAAGCAGTTTTGGCACTTCCAGAAGCGGATAGATTAAATGCTAAAATTTTAGGTTATTCTGTTAATGGTGAAATGGTAGAATTACAAAAAGGGGGAAGTGGATATATTTGTTTGGCAGATGACCCCAATAAAAAGGGTTTTAGTGTTTCTTGTTACCATAAAGATTTGGAGCCTTTTATGGCGAGAGGAAGGGCCTTGCAAAAACAGAATAAATCTTTTAAAGAAGTTTTTGATATTAGAGAGGCGGAAGCAAAAAAAAGGAAATTGAAAATGCCCAAAAACCCCTCTACCTTACATATTTTAAGTGGCGAAAGTGTAGAAAAAGCCACTTACAGGTATGTGGTTTATATTCCTTGGGCTACAGCGGCTTCCACAGGTTTGCCATTGAAAGAAGTAGTACCAGGAGCACCATGGATTATGGACCCAGGTACCCATCGTGCTCATATTATGATATCTCCACCCGCTAAAAAGTAAAGTATGGATTTAAAAGAAGCTCAAGAAATAGTAGAAGAATGGATAAAAAGAGTTGGGGTGAGGTATTTTAATGAACTTACAAATACCGCTATTTTGATGGAGGAAGTAGGTGAAGTGGCAAGAATAATGGCGAGGAGATATGGAGAACAATCTGAGAAAGAATCGGATAAAAATAAGGATTTAGGGGAAGAAATGGCTGATGTACTTTTTGTTTTAATATGTTTAGCCAATCAAACCGGAATTGATTTGAGCCAGGCTTTTACTAAAAATCTTGAAAAGAAAACACAGAGAGATTTTGAAAGGCATAAAAACAATCCAAAGTTGAATTGATTTTTAGTATTTAACCCTAAATATTAGAAGCCAGAAAAGCCAACATAATGTTTAAAATCTTACCTATAGCAATTTCACGACTCTCAAAATTGCCTTTTTTAGTATTGTTTATTTATTTTGTAGGCTTTGCTTTGGCTTTAGTAATAGCTGTCCCATTTTACAAAACAATACTAATTGAAGCTAATGGCTCAGTAGGTTTAGATGTATTGGTTTCTAAATTCGATTTTATGTATTTTAGTGACTTTCTGAGAGTCAGTGGAAAAGCATTTAAACCCTTTTTACCCTTCATTTTTATTCTTGGTTTGTTTTACCTATTTCTGAATGTTTTTTTTTCTGGGGGAATATTATACAGTTTTAAAAACAAGTCCTTTTCTGTTTTAATTTTTATTTCGGCTTGTCTTAATTACCTAGGAAGGTTTCTATTTTTATTTCTTTTTTCTTTTTTTCTATTAGCCATCTTGTTAGGGATTTCAACTTTTTTATTCTTTCTTTTTGCACTTTTTGCCCAAGGAGGAAATGAGCGCACTTATTTTTTCGCAATGCTTCCTCCTTTGGGAATTATGGTGTCTTTTTTTAGTTTTGTAATAGTCCAAAACGACTATGCGAAAGTAATAATAGTGGAGAATCCTAAATTATCGGTAAGTGAAGCTTTTTGGAGAAGTTTTGTATTTGTTTGGAGGAATCCTTCTACTTTGGTAGTATTCGGCTTAATAGTTTTATTGGGCCTTCTATGTATGTTGATTTACCTTTGTTTGGAGGCAATAATTGGAATGCACTCTGCTACAACCATCATTGTTATGGTTATTTTTCAACAACTGTTAATTTTTTCTAGGACTTTTTTGAAAATTTTAACTTTGGGCTATGCAAATGAATTCTATTCTTCAAAAACTCAAATGACGTTTTTACCTGTTTCACTAAATTTAGGAGAAAATTTAAACTTAGATGGACAAACTTCTGTTTAAAAACTATGGAAAATACAGTAATTGAAGAAACTATAGTTAATAAAGTTGCTAACAGTGGACTTATTTCTTTTGATCTAGAGGAATATTTTCATCAAGGGGAACGTATTATTTTTGATATCAAAAATCAATTATTTATGGGATTGATGTTGAAAGAAAAAGATTTTCGAGAGTTTTTGAAAACCAATGATTGGTCCATATATTCTGGCAAGAATGTGGCAATTATTTGTTCTGAAGACGCAATTGTGCCTACATGGGCTTATATGCTTTTAGGAATTGCTTTAGAACCATTCGCAAATATGTTTGTTTTTGGAGACTTGGAAGATTTAGAAAAAAAACTATTTGAACAGGCTTTGAATTCTTTGGATTTCTCTCCATTTAAGGGCCAACGAATTGTGGTAAAAGGCTGTAGCAATGCTCAAATTCCTACTTATGTATATGTGGAACTCACAAGAAGATTAAAACCAATTGTAAAGAGTTTGATGTTTGGTGAGCCTTGCAGTACTGTTCCACTATTTAAAAATAAAGCTATTTGATGGTTTTAATAATAGAAAAATCCTTTCAAAAATAATTTTTGGTTTATAACTCTTGGTTTATTTTAGTTCATCACTTTTATTACTATTGCATATTCCTAAATAGATGCCAGTTTTTTTTGACATAAAAAATATTTTTTTTAGTTTTTGGGGATATGAAATGAGCCATTTAGAGTTTTGGGCAACACTTTCTGGAGCTTTGGCAGTTTGGCTATCTGTTAAGGAAAATGTGTGGTCATGGATTTTAGGTTTAGTAAATGTATGTTTGGCATCCATTCTGTTTTATCAAATTCAACTTTACCCTGATATGTTTTTGCAGGGATTTTTTTTTGTAACTAATATTTTGGGTTTTTGGCAATGGAAATTTCCAAAGTCAGAATTTGCAAATTCCAAAAACGAATTGAAAATTACTATTTTAGAATTAAAGACCACTTTCATTTTGGTGTTTGGGGGATTATTAGTCACCTATATTTTGGGTACTTTTTCTAAAAATCTGCATGAAATATTTCCGAAATTGTTTAGTTTACCCAGTGCTTTCCCCTATATGGATAGTTTTACGACGGTAATGAGCATTATTGCCACATTTTTGCTTATTAAAAAGAAAGTGGAGGCTTGGTGGTTATGGCTCGCAATTGATATCATAAGCACTTATATGTATTTTGTAAAAGATGTCAAATTGTATTCTCTTCTATATTTTGTTTTTTGTATTATTGCTGTATTTGGAGCAGTGGATTGGACTAGGAAATGGAGAAATCAAAATCAATAGAACAAGCTATTTAACACTATTGTAAAGTTAAATATTTCTCATTCTGGATCAGGATTTAAGGTCGGGTTTTGGAAAGGAAATATCCTTTTAATTTAGTGACATTTTCTTAAATATCTAACCAACATTTAAATGCTGAGCTTCTTTCTTTGCTAATAAATACATCTTTTTCAAAACCTGGTTTTAAAAAAACTTGTAATCTATTATTAAAAAGAGATTTTATTTTCTGAATTGAGCTCAATGCTACCATCAACTTCCTATTTATTCTAAAAAATATTAATGGGTTCAGTTGTTTTTCGATGGCTTCCAAGTTATAGTCAATTATAAATTTTCGTCCATTGTGGCATACCAAATAAACCACTTTTTCGTCTGCATAAAAATATGCTATTTCTTCAATATTTTTAAATAGAATTGTGTCTCCATATTTTATTAAAAATCTACTTTTGTAAATTTTTTTTATAGAGATGTTAGAATTGTTTAAGCTACTATTTAGGGTCTCTGAATTATTAAATATGAAATTAAATTTATTAAATGCAAATTGAAACTCTTCTTTTTTAATAGGTTTTAGTAAATAATCAACACAATTTAATTTATAGGATTGTATGGCAAATTCGTTGGTGGAGCTTACAAAAATTAAAGGGCTTAAAATAACTTTAGATTTAAAAATTTCAAAGGATGATCCATCAGATAATGTTGTATTGAGTAAAATTAAATCAGGATTAGGATTGGTTTCAAACCATAATAGGCTTTTCTCTATCGATTCTATTTTACAGACAACTTTTATTGTTGCACTTATTTTCTTTAACAAATCTTCTAGTATTTTAACGGTTCTATGGTCATTTTCTAAAATTGCTACATTCATGTGTATTTATGTTATTTAAATATACTAAAAAAACCATTTTCTTATTTGGTATTATATTTTTTTTGAATTACACTTTTTGTTTAGACTTTTTGTTTCAGCATTTGGGCTATATTCTCAGATTTGAGATAAGTTTTAATCTAGTTTTAATCTGAGTAGCTTTGTTGTCTTTTTTGAATGATTTTTCTAAAAATTAGGCAAAAAAAATGGCTTACCTCTAAAACGAAGCAAGCCGAATTTTTAAGATTGAATAAAATTAAGGCATTAAGACCTTATCTATGATATGCAAAACACCGTTTGTAGCAAGCACATTCACAGCAGTGATATTTGAAGCACCACTTGTTTTGCCAACAACTTTAGCTCCTGACATTAGGTTGAAAGTTAATTTGCCGTTTGTATTAGCTGTTCCCACTTCACCTGAAACATTGGAAAGATCTGGAGAGAACACTCTGCCAGGAACTACATGGTAAAGTAGCACATTAGTAAGTAATGTCTTGTTTGCCGGTAAAAGTAGGGTCGCTTTCGGAGTGGTTTTATACAATTCAGTAAAAGCAGCGTTTGTTGGCGCAAATACTGTTAAACCATTCGCCGATGCATTTGATAATGCAGTTGCTACGGTAGCGTCCGCAGCTAAAACTAAACTAACCAATTCAGAAAAATTTGAATTTCCTTGAGCAATCTGTACTAGCGACTGTGTAGGAGCCGTAATTACGTCATCAATTACATGAATGACGCCATTTGAAGTTGGAACGTCAGCAATTATAACCTTAATATTTCCATTAATAAAAACTCCATCTGTATTTTTAGAAAGAAAAATGTTATTTGAAGCGTTTAAAGTTGGAGTAGAACCTCCCTTAACATCAGCAGCCTTAACCGATCCATTAATTACATGTGAGGTGAGAATAGGGGTTAGAGCGGCTTTGGTTAATCCATCCAAGCTTGTGATTTTAGCTTTTGTGAAAGCATTATTGTTTGGAGCAAATACAGTAAAAGGACCTGTGGCTTGTAAAGCACCCACTAGCTCTGCTTTGGTTAATGCGGCTACTAAAGTTGAAAACTGAGCATCGGCTGTTGCTACGGCGGGGATGTTCCCTAATGCTGGAGTTTTTTCATCTTCGGTACAAGAACTAAATGATAAACTGATAGCAAGGAAGGCACCTAAGGTGAAAGTGTTTTTGATTTGTTGAAACATTTTAATGTTGTTTAATTTGAGTTTAGAACTTAAAAAAACAACCCACAAGATCATGAATATAGATGGAATGACTTTTATAAGGTATGAAAAGGTGTTTTGTTAGAATGAATTACTTATAAGTAATTTTAAAAGTATTGATTTATAGTAATTTTTAATATTGGACCAAAGAAAGGGGTATATGTATTTATGAGGGAAGAGAATCAATTAATATCCAAAATTGAAAATTGAAATTGTTTGGAATACTCTGTTTTAAGAAAAAAAATGGTTTAGTAAAAATTATTTACTCACTGAATTTTATGTAAGTAAAAACCAGTAATTTCGTTGAATAGTAAGTATAGGTTTAAATCAGTTTGAAAAATATTGTGTTAATCTCCATACAAAGTTACCCAAATTAACTATTTACGTATTTAATAATTCTTGAAATCTTATATAGGGTTATTTAATTCTTCGCTTAAAAAAGCCTTAGAATTATTAGGTTTGGCAAAATGAATTAGTATTATATTTAAAAAATTATGCTAAACCAGTCCCCAAAAGATTTAATTGCGTAAAATGGCTTTTTAACGCACCTAAAAAGGTGGGATGATGATTGTAAGGTACATTGAATTCTACCGCGGTAGATTTTACAATTTTAGAAATATCTTTATAATGTACATGACAAATATTTGGAAATAGATGGTGCTCAATTTGGAAATTTAAGCCACCAATAAACCAAGAAAAGTAGGTGCTATTGTTTGCAAAGTTTGCAGTTGTTCGCATTTGATGTATAGCAAAACTGTTTTCCATGCTCCCAGTTTCGTTAGGCATGAAAAAATCGGTTTCTTGTAAAACATGAGCACATTGAAAAATAAGTGCTAATATTTGTCCACAAATGGCATGCATTAATAAGAATCCAAGCATGGTTTGCCACCAGGCTATGGGTGCAAGCATCATAGGTGCAATAACAAAAAGCAATAAATAAGCTATTTTGGTAAAGAAAATTTCTATTGCGGCTCTACGGATAGAAATTCCTTGGTCTTGCACTAAATTTTCTTTACCATATTTAATGGTTTGTTCAATATCTTTCCCTAAAAACCAATAAAGCGATAAAATACTGTATAAGAAAGGGGCATAAAAAATTTGATATTTATGAAACGATAAAAGGTTTTGATGCGGAGAAAGTCTAAGTGTATTGTTTTTCGAGATATCGTCATCCAAACCTTGTATGTTAGTGTAGGTATGATGTAAGACGTTGTGCTGTATTTTCCAATTGATGTGATACCCTCCGATAAAATTTATTATGTATCCTACAAATTTATTTATTGAATTGTTTTTTGAATAAGAGCCATGGTTGGCATCGTGCATAACTGAGAGACCAATGCCTGACATCCCAAAACCCATTAATGTCCACAAACCTATGTTTCCGCTTACTGAACTCACAGTTCCAGATATTAAAAAGAAAAATGGAATAAAATAAATACCACACATAAATATGGTTTTTAAAACCATATCAATGTTACCTTGTTTAGATATATTACTATTTTTAAAATGAGAATTTACTCTTTTTACTACTTCTCTATAGAACTCTGGCTGACTGTGAACGTTAAAATTCACTGATTTTCTTCTCATTTATTTTTGTTAGGTTTGGGGAGTCTGCAAAAATATGCAATTAAGCTTAAAAAAGTCAGACAATAGCAACATTAAATTCAGCACGATGAAAGTCTATACTATACTATTAGAATTATTATTATAATAATAATTATTATAATAATAATAATTTTACAATCATCTCTACAACTCTATAAATCTGAATATGTTTTAGTTTTTGCAATAATTAGTTGTTATTATTTTCAAATATCACTTAAAAACAAAAGAATGTTTCCCTTTAGGTAGTAATTTAGTGTTTTTTAGAATTATTCTTTTTACAGGCTTATTGCCCCATTTGGTTTTAAAACTTACATATTCCATACCCTCGGTTGACGGTAAGTCTACGCTGGCCTCCCAATTGTTCTTATCGTAGCTCAGGTTATAGACTTTGTTGGCCTCGGTTGTTAAACTTATTTTTCCTGCCACTGAAATATCTACTTCACAGACGGTCATAAATATTTGTTGTAGAGATTTGGTTTCTTTCAAGCTGTAATCGTCAACTATTTCTACTTGATTTTCTTCATGATTTAGCGAAACAGACCTATTCCAAAATATTATTCCTGCTTCTTTTTCGTAGGCGGAAGCAATATTCATACGCAATGCCGACTCTCTTTCACTTAGGGTGGGTTTTACTGAATTCGCCTCAAACTCCCTACCTGATTTTTGTCCGAATCCGTTTATTATGGGCAAGTTATGATAGTTTGATTGTGTGAACCAAAGATCGTATCGTTGCGCTGAAAAAGTACGTGCCGTATAATTTCCCCGACCTGCATCTATAATTATGGGCTCGCCATTGGCATAAATTATAAAATCGCCTACATCATTGTGGTTATGACTTTCGGCATTATGTCCGCCGTGCGTAGCCAAATATAGACCGCTTTTTGCATGTGAGGTTAGTACTTGAATATCTGCAATATAATGAGTCCCCTCGGGCTGATACGTATTTGTTTGCTTTGGAATTTTATTTCTAGAAATTAGGTTTTCCATTACTCGCATCACATGCCTACCTGTTACAGAAACATCTTGGTTATAGGCAGAATTAGCCCACTGCCCCATTGTCATCATTTTTTCATCCTGAATAGCCTTTCCAAATCGATACAACATCAAGCCATCAGGTTTACTTATTTTTGGGTCAGCATCGGCAAAATTAACAAAATAGTTGTCAGAAATATGTACTTTGTAGATGTAAGAAGCCATTTTTTGAATTAAAGGCTCATTATAAATATTTATTTTACCATTGCTTGCACTAGCCACTTCTTCTAAACAGTCATAAACAGACGCCCCTGCCGCAAACCAATAACTGGGTCCCTCATCACAGCCTCCATCTTCTCCCAAACCATTGAGATAGCCATCTAAATGAAATAGATAATCTTTTACGTTTTTGGCTCGCTCAGTTTCGTTTTTTTCTAGAAAAAGATTTGCCATTAAAATATTAGAAACTATCCAAGGATTCCAGTTATTAACTTCCTTTGTTCTACTCAAATAGCCATAGTTTTCCCATTTTTTTATGGGCTGTAAAATCCTTCTATTGGTTTCAAAATATATGCGCTTTCGTATTAGAACATTTATCTTGTCCATTTTTTCACCCACCAAATAATCAGTAAGACCTAATAATGCTGCCGTTTCTGCGGCAAAAAGGTCAACTATCGGGTTTTCTGGGTCAGGCAAAACACTACTTCTAATATGTGCTGGCACCCCCCAAAAGCTTTCCTCGCATATGGCCCAGATGAGATTAAAAATTTTCTCAGTAAATCTGTTCTTGTTTTCAATACTTTCCGCTAAAATTAAAGGCATTAACTGATTTCGTCTACCAAACGATGCTTTGCTGTGGTTTTCTCTGTCTCCAGATCGGTCAAAATCCATTGCCATAGTCCCAGTAACTTCTGCAATTGGAGCCTTAAGAGCGTCTTCTCCTAACTTAATAATTTCAGTTATTTGATTGCTATTAAGGTTTGATTTCCATTGTTCCTCTGTTTTTGGATAGGGCTTCCACTGATTTAAAGGAATAAGATTTTGAGAAATAAATTCTAATGAATATTTTTTCATTAGAATATTTCTTTGAGTTACTTGACTATAAGCACTTAAACTTAAAAGAAGTAAGCTTGAAAAGATTATTTTTTTCATTTAGGGTTTTATTTATTTTTAGGCATTAATCTTAATATCGATCCATCATGTCTAAAACTCCTCGGACATAGCCCAAAGATTCAGACAATCCACTTTCGGCATTATCAGCATCATGTTCATATTCTATGCTTACAACTCCTTTGTAATTACTATTTTTCAGAGTTTTCATAACTTTGGAAATATCTGTTACGCCTCTACCAATTTGAACAGGTTTATTTTTTTCAGTAATACCATCTACATCTTTCATGTGCATATCAAACATTCTATGTCCATATTTTTTTAGTGAATCAATAGGATTCATTCCTAATCTTACCACATGGCCAATATCCATACAAAGACCGATTCTGCTATCTAATTTTTCAATTTTCTCATACACAGATAATGGAGTAGGATAAACTTTGTCGCCTGGGCCATGGTTATGAATGGCCAATCGGATGTTAGTTTCTTTTACATATCGCTCCACAATAGGGAGCAGTTCATGGTTGGGAACTCCAATAATCATTTCCATACCTGCAGCTTTTGCATATCTAAAGGCATTTTTTACTTCAGCCTCAGTCTTCATATAAATTACACCTCCTCCATAAACATTAATCCCCTCAGTTTTAAATTTGGATATGGTGTTTTTGATTTCCTCATCAGTAGCTGTTAGGGGTAGGTGAAAATCTTTAAGGGCTACTTCTTTTATATCTAATCGCTTACAAATATTAATGAGCTGCTGTACCGTATATTTCCGTAAGGTATAAGAAGCCAAGCCAAGTGTGAGTTTAGAATCAGTTTTTGGTTTTTGGAATGAAAGCATAGGTGCCGTCAAGGCTGCCAAACCCAAATTTTGCAGAAAAACTTTTCTAGATTGAGACATATTTTATAGTTGGGTTAGTTGATTTTATTTAATTATTTCCACTCACCTAAAGGTAAATATTTTTTCTTAGTTTTCACATCTTTGCCTTCTGGAATCAGCAAAACTTCGAGTGAAACAGAAGAATTGGGAAGAATCTGTATCTCACAAGTTACGATTGAAACACCAGGATTTGGAGCATCAAAAGTATTGGTGGGTTCAGCTAAGTGAGTCTTAAAAGAAATTGTATTAGGTGAAGCTGCTTTTAGCCATAGTTTTTTGCCATGTTGGCTAAGTTCTGCTGTTCCATCTGCATTAATTTTTACATCTGCTGGAGTTGCCATAGACCATGTGAGAGTAGTTTCTTTATTTGAACCTTGAATTTCATCTTTTACTAAAACATATTTTTGATCTACGATTGCCACACCACGTTTGGCTGATTTTACTTTATTTTTATATACTTCGGTTATATCAGAAGTAGCACTTAAGAAATTTGGGTTTTGGGTGTAATTTTTTATTTCGGCAAAGCCTTCCACTAGTTGAAATTCATTATCAAAAGCTAGTGTGCTATGAGCTAAATTATTATAGCGGTACACACGCCAACGCTCAGAATCTTGTTCTTTTCCCCATAGCTTTACGCCTTTGGATTCTAAGGATTCGTATTCTTGCATACCCAAATCCATAGACCAACGTTCCCCATTTGCGTCCATAACAAAGGAGCCAACGTCCATGTGAGCATGATTTACTGACGGGGAACCTCCTTTTAATCCAACATAAATGGCCTCGGGTTTTACCCAGGAGGTACGCATTAGTGCCACTGGGCTTTTGCCTTGGCCTACAAAAACGTTCTTTTTAGGGGCTTCGATTTTATTTAAACTCAAACCATTTCCCCAAATCATAACAGCTGGAAGAATCCGGTTTTTTGTCATATTTTTGTCATTTAAAAATTTCTTTTCGTCGAAAAGAAGGCTATTGTCTTTAAGTATATTGGCATACCAAAACATGGATGGACTAAGCCCTGTTCCGCTTCCAGCATCTGAGTAATTAAATGGTTTTCCGGAATTACCAACCATTTGTTGATAATAATAAGCGGTGGAAAGGAATCCATTATCTATTTTATTATCTATTAGTTGTAGTTTTTGAAGAGCACTCATAAATAATATATGGAAACTTGTGCCGTAGTCCCAATACGAATATCCTTCGGGGTATGCCCCATCTGGATTATAATCTTCGAGTGGTAATTCGATTGATTTTTTGGCTCTTTCAATTATTTGATTGGCAAGGTTAGGGTTTTCTTCATAAATTGCCAAAGCCCCATAGATCATGCCCGCATTGCAAACCTGATTCCAGTTATGACTAGCTTTGAGCCAAGAATTGTTTTTTGAGTCCAAAGAGGGTTCAATACCTTTTTTTAAAATGGCTTCCTTAATTATTGCTTTGGATTCAGGTGATAAATCATCATACAGCCAATCATAGCCTATCGATACGCCAAGAGTCATTTCGGCTACATCCAGAAAATGAGAAGGATTCCAGTCTGAAAATTGGCTAACTTTTACTAATTCCTTTTCTGCTCTTTCTAAATATTTTTTATCTTTTGTGATTCGATAAGAATACGAAAGAAAAAATATTCTTCTTAAGCATTCTCGTGATTTATCGAGCAATCGCCTACCTATTTGAATTCGTTCTAAAATAGGTAGTTTAATAATTTCATTGCTCTCTTCATTTATTGTATTGTTTAGTTTAGACCAGTTTTGGTCTGAAGCTATATTTCTTAAAATGGCATTCTCTTCCCCTTTCAACAACAAAAGGCGAGGGTGACCTGGCATATTTTGAGAAAATGATTGAAGATAAGCCAAAAAGGCTACTAAAATTAATGCTTTTTTCATTTTTTTATTAAGATTGGGTTTTGGAATTCTTGGTTCATTGTTTCGGGCAGCTTATAAACTTCTCCTTTTTTATGCATTTTGGGCGGACGGACATCCAAGAAAGCCTTCTCCGTCATCCCTATATTTTGCCAATAAAAAAGGAGAAGTTTATAAGCTGCCCGAAACAATGAACCAAGAATTCCAAAACCCAATCTTA
>JANNWE010000700.1:0-5717 GCA_031414675.1 Cytophagaceae bacterium | reverse complement strand
AAGCCAAAAGCGATTCTTCCAATCCGGCAGGAATTAAAAAAGATCTAAGGATAAATTAAGAATTGATTTTTACTTCATTATCCATAATCAAGATTTTTTATTCCTTTTTAATCAATAGATTAAAAATATTGTTGGTTTCTTGTTAATGTCAGGCAATGCTCCAGATCTCCAACTTTGAATAGACTTTGTCTTTATAAATTCTTGTTCTGAAGTAATATCTGAGGCAATACATAATCTTGTGCTTGGGGAAAGATTTTTTAAAAGCGAAGCCAATATTTGATTATTTCTATAAGGAGTTTCCATAAAAATCTGCGTTTGTTTTTTACTAGCTGCCTCCCTTTCTAAAAATTTAATTTTTTTTTCTCTTTCTATTTCTTTAATTGGCAAATAGCCATGAAAAGCAAATGATTGCCCATTAAATCCCGAAGCCATTAAAGCCAACAATATTGAATTTGGTCCAACTAAAGGTTCTACATTCCATTGTAATTGATGGGCAATTTCAACTATTAATGCTCCTGGGTCAGCAATACCGGAACAACCCGCTTCTGAAATTATTCCAGCATTAACCTTTAGTGGATATATAATAGTAAACATCTCATCAAATTTTGAGTCTTGATTAATTTCGATGAACTTTAAATCATCTATGACTATGCCAAGTTTTAAAGAAGATAGGAACCTGCGTGTGGTCTTTATGTTTTCTACAAAAAACACTTTTACCTCTTTTATTACATCTACTGCATAAGGAGTTAAAACTTTTTTATGTGTGTCATCTGCCAAAAGCATTGGCAATAAGTACATTGTTTTCATAATTTTATTTCCACTACAAGCTAAACCAATAGGTTAATTTAGCAAAAATAGCTTTATTTTTTGGCATCCAAATTTCGGAATTATAATTGTCAGTATAAACTAAAAAGAAATCTGAAACAGGTGCGAAACGCCATTGAAGTCTTGAATTAATATTCAGATTTTTAAATTGGGAGTTGTATTGAACAAAACTAGTCCAAAATAATTTTTTTGACATGGTCCAATCTAAATTTGGTCCAATTAGGTATACTTTATTTTTTCCAGTAGAAATTTTTATGTCGTTGAAACTATAATTTAATGCCAAGATTCCTTTTGGTTGAAATCTATAATTTAGATTTCCTGATAAGGCAATTATACTTCCATTATAATACTGACCGATATTTGGATTCATTACTAAAGAAACTTTTTTTCTAAGGTCACTTACAATGTTGGCTTCGAATGAATAAAATTTATAATTGGTATTTGCACCTAGGCTTCCAATTTTTCTATTGCTTCTTGCAGCATCAAAATCTCTAAAAAGAAAAACATAATTTTGGTTAAAAGAAGCCAATATTCTTGCTGTATTTTGAAAAACAATTAAGGAAAAAGGTCCCGCTTTTCGGTCGGTTAAGCCAATGCCTTGGCTATTATATTGGTCATAGGCCAAGCCAAAACTTAAACGATTTATTTTTTTCGAGCTAGGAAAATAATTTAAACCAAAAGTAGGATTAATATGGAAGAAATTTTTTCTGGGAACAAAACCAGCTTCTGCATTGAATCCTTCTCCAATTAAATCATGCGACCATTTTGCAATAAACTTTTTTGTATTATAATTTAGTACAACTCCATGTGCATAAGCATCTGAAACGGCTTTTTCTTCTATAGATTGATGGTAGAATATTTTTCCTTGCCATTCATTACTTTTTGAAATTAAGTTATATTCCAAACCCGCCACTCTATTAAATTTACTTTTAGATGGATTTTCATTGCCCAATCTAAATTTATTTACAAATATAGCAGCGATATTAGAACGATCAAAAACTTTTCGTTGAAGTGAAAAAACCGAAAAATTTTCAGATTCAATTCCTTTAATTTCGTCTTTGGCAGTTTGGGTATTTAATATCCCAATTCGCCAATCGTCATTTATTTTTCCACTTAACCGCATTCCATAATTAATGCGTGTTTGAACGTTTATTCCCGAAGTGCTATCATAAGCTATTCCAATATTTCTTGAGAAAAATGGACTAAATAGTTGATTTCCAATAGATAGTGTTCCTGTAGGTGGAATAAATGGGTTAGTAATTACGCTTCCATATCCTGTAAATAAATCAGAGTTTTCTATGAAAAATTGTCTCTGCTCGGGTAAATTTAAATCAAAACGAGTTAAATTTACTACCTGTCGGTCTGCTTCCACATTAGAAAAATCTGGATTAACTGTTAAATCTAAATTCAAACCAGATGTAACTCCAATTTTGGCATCGCCGCCAAACCCTAATTTAAAACCATCGTTTGGATTTGTTTTTTCATAATCACGAGACCATCTGCTTGCTACATAGGGTATAATAGAAATACTGGCTTTGTTTTTTTTCAAAGGTTTTTCAAACTGTACTGGAATTGCATACCCTAAACTCATAATTATTTGATTTTGAGGCATTTGTATAATCGAGGAAGTTTCGTTGGACTGTGTGTCAAATCGATAGCTTTTAAAATTCCAGAATTGGCTATTGTCTTTATATCTAAAAGTAGAAAATGGAATCACTATTTCACAATACCAAGCATCATTCCCTATGCTAGATTCTGATTTCCATTTATTATCCCAAAACATGTTTAAAAATGAATTGTCTATTCCTCCATTAAACAACAAACCCTCTCTCATAACCCCTAACGGGTTGGTTCCAAACATAAAACCGTTCGTATGGTCATCGAAGGTATCAAAACAAAAAGTTACATTATCATTACCGCCGGCTCTAAAATCTCTCCTAAAAGAAGGAATTATATATTTTTTATCTTTGGAGTACATTTTTGCACCCAAATACAAGTTTTTTTGGTCATATAATAATATTATCTCCGTATCATAAGTTGCTTTTAGCGTATCATTTGGGAAGTATTGCTTAAATCCTGAAATTTTATCTGATGTATTCCAAATTGATTCTTCAAGTTTTCCATCCAAAACGATTTCTTCATTAATAAACTTGATAATATATTTTGTTTGACCAAATGATTCAAAATTACAATTAAAAAAAAATAAGATGAATAGTAAAAAGTATTTCATTTAAAAAGGTCAAATAATATTTGATAATTGATTTCAGAGTAGTTGTAAATATAATGATCACAAGGGGGAAGCTCTTCTTTGGTATGAGAAGATAAAACTCCAACTACTTTCATATTTGCATTTAATGCAGCAGAAACACCTGAAAATGAATCTTCGAAAACTACACAATTGGCAATTGGAACATTTAAATTAATAGCAGAGGTAATATAAATTTCTGGATCTGGTTTATGTTTATTTACATTTTCACTTGCCAATATGGACTCCATTTCGTTTTCAAACCCTAAAAAATTCATTATTAAGTCTAGGTTAGCTCTAGGAGCAGAAGTGGCTACTCCAGTTTTTACATTTTTACTTTTTAAAGAATTTAAGAAATCTAAATAGCCAGGAATGGTTTCAATATTATCTCCATATATTTCTCTAAAAAGTGATTCTTTTTCAAATTCGAAGGCTTTAAATTCTTCTCCAACTATTTCTCTTCCTAAAAAATGTTTTAAAATATAACTATTGCTTTTTCCGAACATATGTTGGGAAAATTCTTCATTTGTTGGATTTAGACCCCTTTTTCCAAAAAATGCTTGAAAAGCTAAACTGTGGTAAGGGTTTGTATGGCAAATCACACCATCCATATCAAATATAACTGCGAAGTTTTTCATCATTCAAAAATAATATATTTAATGAATTAAATTATTATTTATTTATTATCAAGTTGTAAGAATCCATTGCATTATATGGAAATTCAACTAAATTATTAAAATAGTAATAAAAAAAATATATTACTTTCAAAGCTAATAATTGGTTCAGCCACTCATTTTATATTAAAATGATTTTAATTGATCTAAATAATTATTTTCTTAATTCCATTTCAATTTAAAATATTACCATTTTGTTTGTATGTTTGATTGAAATTCAAACTTATTTAACTAGTTTAAATCAAGAAACTAACCTTTTAATAACCTAAAATGAACGAAAAAACACTTTTTGGACACCCTCGTGGTTTATTTGTACTCTTTTTTACCGAAATGTGGGAACGATTTTCCTATTACGGTATGCGAGCTATTTTATTTCTATACCTTACAAAAAGTGCATCTGAGGGTGCTTTGGGAATTCCCGAATCTGAAGCAGGACCAATTTATGGACTTTATGCATCTTCGGTTTATCTTCTCACTTTACCGGGTGGATGGATAGCAGATAATATTTTAGGGCAAAAAAAAGCAATCTGGTGGGGTGGAATTGTGATTATGTTGGGGCACATAATTTTAGCTATTCCTTCTTCTCCTTCAATTTTCTTTTTGGGTTTGGCTTTTGTAGCGGTTGGAACTGGACTACTTAAAGCTAATATAAGTTCTATTGTTGGAGAATTATACCCCGAAGGAGGAGCGAGAAGAGATGCTGCTTTTTCCATTTTCTATATGGGAATAAATATTGGGGCATTTTTAGGAATGTTTATTGTGGGTTATTTAGGTGAAAAAGTAAATTGGCATTATGGATTTGGTGCAGCGGCTTTCGCGATGTTTTTTGGTTTAATAAATTTTAAATTAAACGGTAAATATCTTTCTCATGTTGGTGAAAAACCAGTAAAAAAAGGAAGCTTTACTTTTCTTTATGTTACCATAGCCTTATTGATTTTTGTAAGCTCCTTGGTGGTTTTTGATATAGTTTCTGGAAGTAAAATGGCAAATGCTATGAAATATATAATAGTAAGTATTACTATTATGTATTTCTTTTTCATAGGAGTAATAGACCAATCTTTGTCCATAATTGAAAAGAAAAGGGTAGGGGTATTGTTTATATTTTTTATTGGAGCGGCCTTGTTTTGGTCAGGTTTTGAACAAGCTGCGACCTCTTTAACAACTTTTGCGGATAGGCATACAGACAGAGTTATAATGGGATGGGAATTGCCTGCGTCCTGGTTTCAAAATGCAAATTCATTTTTTATTCTTTTGTTTTCTGCACCTATTGGAGCTTTATGGGTATATTTAAATAGAAAAAATCTAAATCCTTCCACACCAATTAAGTTTGGACTCGGTTTGTTTCAAATGGGCTTTGGATTTCTAATAATGTATTTTGCTGCAAAAAATGTATTAGATGGCTCTTTAGCTGGAGTAGGTTGGCTTACATTTACTTATATGTTTCATACATTGGGCGAGCTTTGTTTAAGTCCTGTAGGTTTAAGTACTTATACAAAACTAGCCCCTAAAAAATATTATAGCCAAATGATGGGTTTGTGGTTTGTAGCTGCCGCCCTGGGAAATCTAATTGCGGGCCTTTTTGCAGGAAATTTCACGGAAGGAAACGTAGCAGAAATGCCAGGCTTGTTTCTCCAAGTATGCTTATTTGGATCTGGTCTTGGACTACTTTTTATAGTATTCTCTAAGCCAATAAAAAGTTGGATGGGTGGAATTGAGTAATTTATTTAATGAGTAAAAGTGAAATTACTTAAAAAGCAGGAGTTTAGCCTCCTGCTTTTTTAGCTTTATAGTTTTCCTTTAATAAAAACGCTAAAATTTTATCACGATGGTCTCCTTGTATTAGCACTTCACCGTCTTTTGTGCTGCCTCCTGCTCCACAATTATTTTGAATCTTCTTTTTTAAATTTATTAAATCTTCCTCTTTACCAATAAAACCTTCAATCCTACTTACCACTTTTCCACCGCCTTTTCTG
>JANNWE010000699.1:0-4255 GCA_031414675.1 Cytophagaceae bacterium | reverse complement strand
ACCCTTACCAAAAGTAGATTTAAGAGCTATGGAAATGTCTTTAGGCCCCGTTGGGGTTTTTGGGGCAAGTAATTTTCCATTAGCATTTTCTGTAGCTGGCGGTGACACGGTTTCTGCACTTGCGGCTGGCTGTCCTGTTGTTTTTAAAGGTCATCCTTCCCATTTAGGTACTTCTGAATTAGTAGGCAAAGCCATTCTTTCTGCCGCTAAAAAAGCAAATATGCCAGATGGTGTCTTTTCTTTAGTTTTTGATGATGGAATTACAATTGGGCAGGGACTTGTTAAACACCCACTTATAAAAGCAATCGGCTTTACGGGATCATATAAGGGAGGAAAATCAATTTTTGATGCTGCTGCATCTAGGCCTGAACCTATCCCTGTGTATGCCGAAATGGGAAGTATAAATCCTGTATTTATATTGCCAAAAACCCTAGTTGAAAAAGGAGAATCTTTAGCACAAGCGTATATGAATTCAGTTACGATGGGTGTTGGACAATTTTGTACTAATCCAGGACTATTAGTTATTGAAAATAATATTGCTTTTGAAGAAACATTAAAATCAGTTTCGATAGCTTCATCTGGCGGAGTGATGCTTAACAAAGGCATTCAGACGGTGTATCATAAAGGAGTGGAAGATTTTCAAAAATATGCAAAAGTAATAAGCTTTGGGAAAAGCTCGGAAGGGCATACAGCAGCACAACCTGTACTTTTTCATGCTGACTACCAAACGTTTAAAGAAAATGAATTATTGCAAGAAGAGGTTTTTGGGCCTTCTAGTTTAGTAGTAACCTGTACTAGTAAAGAAGAAATGTTAGAAGTAGCCAGAACTATGTCTGGACATTTAACTGCCACTGTTTTTGGGTCAGAAGAAGAGTTATTGGAAAACTCCGATTTATTGGATTTATTAGAACAAAAAGTTGGAAGATTAATAATAAATGGATTTCCAACTGGAGTAGAGGTAACACATGCAATGGTGCATGGAGGACCTTTCCCTTCTACAACCGATAGCAGAAGTACTTCAGTTGGAACGATGGCAATAACTAGATTTACCAGACCCGTTTGTTTTCAAGATATGCCTAACATACTATTGCCAAACGAACTAAAAAATGATAACCCTTTAGGAATCTGGAGAAAACTAAATGGCAAAATAGGTCAAAAATGAATCTAAATTTAAAAGAAAAAGTAATACTTGTTAGTGGTGGTGCTAAAGGCATTGGAGAGGGAATAGCCAATCAACTTGCTTTAGAAGGGGCATTTCCCGTAATAATAGGAAGAAATGCACTAGACAATAAGCATGCATTAGAAAAAATTCAGGCTGCAGGAGGATTTGGTTTTACTGTAGAAGCCGAACTTTCTAATCCCGAAGAATGTGAAAAAGCGGTGAGATTAACCTTAGAAAGGTTTGGAAGAATTCATGGTTTGGTAAACAACGCGGGTGCAAATGATGGAATTGGTCTTGAAAATGGGGACTATGAAGGCTTTATGGCTTCCCTTCATCGCAATGTAATTCATTACTATTTATTAGCAAAATATTGTTTGCCTTCCTTAATTGAAAGTAAGGGAGCAATTGTAAATATAACTTCAAAAACCGCCGAAACCGGTCAAGGCGGAACCTCAGGATACGCTGCTGCAAATGGTGCAAGAAATGGATTAACGAGAGAATGGGCTACGGAACTTTTAAAATATGGCATTCGGGTAAATGCTGTAGTTGTAGCAGAATGTTACACACCACTTTATGAAAGATGGATTAAGACATTACCGAATCCGGAGGAAACATTGAAGCAAATTGAGAGTAAAATACCCCTAGGAAACCGAATGACAACAGCCGAAGAAATAGCGAATATGGTGGTTTTCCTTTTATCTAACCGTTCAAGTCATACCACCGGGCAACTGATTCATGTTGATGGCGGGTATGTACATTTAGACAGGGCCTTGTTGTAATTTTCAAATTCCGGGTTCTAGAATTTCCGTTTCTATATAGTTCACTTGAAATTTTAATGAGAATAGTAAATCTTTGGTTCGGCTTGGTCTAGCATCTGTTAAAAAAACTTGACCAAAAATGCCTGCTTTTATCATTTCGACCAACTTATTAATTCTTTTTTCGTCTAGTTTATCAAAAATGTCATCTAAAAGCAATATGGGTTTCAATCCTTTTATCTTTTCAATACTATCAAATTGAGCTAATTTAATAGCCATAATAAAAGATTTTTTTTGTCCTTGCGATCCAAATTTCTTAATAGATAATTTATCCATATAAAAAAAATAATCGTCTTTATGAACTCCTTTTGTTGTTCTCTGAGCCGCTAAATCAGTACCGATATTCTTTAAAAAAACTATTGGAAATTGTTCATCAGCAAACTCTGAAGAATATTCAATTTGAACCTGCTCATTTGCTTCGGATAAAAACCTATAATGTTTTTGAAATATTGGAATAAACTCCAACATGAATTCTTTTCGAATTAAATATATCTTTTTGCCAATTTCGAGTAGTTGCTCAGAATAAATTTTCAACAAATCCTCATCAAAATAATTATGTTCTGCGAATTGCTTTAGTAGTCCATTTCGTTGCTCTAAAATCCGGTTATATTTTTGATATAATTTTAAATAGCTTGCATCCGTTTGAGCCAATATGCCATCAAACAATTTCCTTCTTGTTTCGCTACTATCTCGAATAAGATCGGTATCATCAGGAGCTATTAGAACAATAGGAAATTTCCCAATATGGTCTCCAATACGCTCATAAGGATTTTTGTCTTGAAAAAATAATTTTTTGCCCCCTTTTTGAATAGTAGAAGTAATTAATTCTTTGCTTTCGGAAATATATACTCCTTCAATTAATAAATTTTCTTTTTCAAATCTTATGTTTAAGTGGTCTTGATTGTGAATAAAGCTTTTTGATAAGGAGAGATAATAAATGGCATCCAAAAGATTTGTTTTGCCGCTTCCATTTTTACCAATTATACAGTTCAATCCAGACGAAAACTCAAAAAAATGGTTTTCATAATTTCGAAAATTTACCAATTGAAGTTTTTCTAAATGCATTTTAATTGCAATTTATCTCAAAAAATCTATATTTTAAAAAATTAATGCTTTTGATCTTTACTATTAAAATATGTAGAAAAATAAATTTTTAAAAAAAAATTATCCCATATAATCACAGTATAGGACAGTTATAAAAATATAAAAATCTACTTTTATAACGAAATAAAGAAAAAATGTTTTTTTTCAAGTTTCACCATCATTTATTCAACCTTAATAAAATTATTCATGAAAAAAAAATCTACTTTTTTACAGAGTAGTTTTAAAAAAGGAGGGCTAATCCTCCTTTTTTTACTATTTTCTGCATCTTTTGTCTTTTCACAAGTGAAAGGAAGAGTTACTGACCAAAGTAACGACGGCATGCCTGGTGTAAGTGTTTCCATAAAAGGCACTAATAAAGGGACACAAACTAATGCGAATGGGGAGTATAGCATCGATGCCCCTAAAAATTCCATTTTAATTTTTAGTTTTGTAGGCTATGTGATAAAAGATGTAACCTATACCAACCAAAACGAAATAAATGTTTCGCTAGAATTGGACGACAAATTATTAAATGAGGTAGTAGTAGTTGGGTATGGCTCACAACTAAAAAAGGCTGTAACTGGTGCAGTACAGACTATTGGTGCTCGAGAAATCAAAGACATCCCAGTATCGCAAATTGGCCAAAAATTACAAGGGCAATTAGCTGGGGTACAAATAAACCAAACCACTGGTAAGCCAGGCCAAGGAATGAATATTCGTATTCGAGGGCAGTTATCTGTTTCTGCGGGCTCTGACCCATTGTATGTGGTAGATGGCTTTCCTATAACTGGAAATATAGGGGCAATTAACCCGGATGAGATTGAAGATATTACTGTTCTAAAGGATGCTTCTTCTACTTCTTTATATGGCTCTAGAGCGGCCAATGGTGTAGTTTTAATTACGACCAAAAGAGGTAAGAGCGGAACAAATGTAAGTTTTAGTGCATTTACTGGAATCCAAGAAGTGCCTGAAAAAGGTCGAATCTCGATGCTAAATGCAGAAGAATTTGCTCAATTTAAAAAAGAATCATATGAGGATGCCAAACAACCTGTACCTGTAGAATTTCAAAATCCTGCTGACTATAGAGATAAAGACAACGATTGGTATGGAGCACTTTTAAGAAAAGCTCCCCTTCAAAGTTATACCTTAAGTCTCACAAACAATACCGCCAAGTCGAGAACTGCCATTGTAGCTG
>JANNWE010000698.1:0-7944 GCA_031414675.1 Cytophagaceae bacterium | reverse complement strand
TTAAAGAAAAATACGTGTCTATATACTGGGAATCAATGTTGTCTAAATTCGCCCAATCGTTTCCATTTAAATTACCAGGGTTTTTTAAAGTTTGTAGCGAAAAAAACAGGTCATATTTAATACTCGAATTTTCTTCAATATCTTTAAAAACACCCCCTACTGAATAATTATGAGTGCCAAATTGATTATTTAATGTTAACGTTTTTCCAATTGGATTTTCGTTACCAAAATATTTTTTGGCATGGCTTTCTGAAATAAAAGTAATATCTGGTTTATCAAAAGCCGAGGCTTCGCCCGCCACCAAAGGAAAAGAAAAAAAGCTAAAAAAATTTCCTTCTGCATAGCTTACTTTATCTTCTTTGAAAGATATATTTTTATTCTTAAACTGCACCACTCCCCTACCATTGCCATCATCAAACCTACAAAAATCCTTGATCTCAGGTATCTGCTTTTTGGCAATATTAGCCCAGCCAGGAGCATGCTCTTTCCACATTTCTCCTTTCGGATTTTCGTTGACTAACCGGTAAGTTTGACCAAGGTTCTTATGAAACAGATTCACAGATTTCTCTAAACTTACGAATTCTAAAATGAGGATAAATGCCGTAATACCCATGGCCATTCCACCAATATTTACCAGACTATATAACTTGTTTTTGATTAAATTTCTAAAAGCAACTTTTAAATAATTCCGTATCATTCTTTTATTTTTTTAAAACACCATTTTTAAACATATGCTAACAGAATATTACAAGAAAATTGTATTTCTATTCTGTTTTTAAACTTTTTAAAGGATTCGATAACGCCGCCTTAGTGGCTTGGAAGATTACAGTTAATATGGCAATAGTAATTGCCGAAAACCCGGCTAACACAAAAACCCACCATGCTATATCAATTCTGGAAGCAAAATCTCTAAGCCAATAATTCATGGCAAAATAGGCAATTGGTGAACCTATAAAAATACTTATAAAAACCAATTTTAAGAAATCCATTGAAAGAATTCCTACAATGGAAGCAACGTTAGCACCTAAAACTTTTCGAATCCCAATTTCTTTAATTCGTTGCTCAATCATATAGGTAACCAAGCCGAACAATCCCAAGCAAGCTATCAAAATGGTGAGAAAAGCAAAAATTATCGCAACTTTCCCAATTCTTTGTTCGGCTCTATACATTTCATTAAAAGAATCATCCAAGAAACTATGAAGAAATGGCATATCTGGGGCGGATTTTTCCCATTTTGATTCAATTTGGCTCAATAAATTCGGCATATCGGAGGAATTCACTTTAAAGGCCAAACCGTTTCTGTTTACCCCCAATTTCATACATAATGGCCCAATATTTTCTCGTAAAGATGAAAAATGAAAATTCTTTACCACGCCAACTATTGTATAAGTTACATTCATGTCTGTTCCGTCTCCATCTGAAGTGTATAGTTTTTTGCCAATAGGGTCTTTATACCCAAGCATTTTTGCCGTAGTTTCATTAATAATCAATCCACTTGAATCTGCACCAAATTCCTTTGAAAAATTGCGACCTTGGGCCATTTCCATACCCAAAGTAGTGATGTAACTATAATCAATCCTCCAAACTTGCATATTAAAACCGCTTTGCTCATTCATTATCGCTTCTTTAGAAAACGTGTTATCATTTCTCGAAGAATTGGAAACAGGCAAAAATTCAGCCCCAGTAGCACTTTTCACTCCTGCTAATTGAGCTATCTCGTTTTTAAATGCTTCTTGGTTTTCTTTCAAAGCACCCGTTCCGTTCAAAACCAACACTTGATCTTTATTAAAACCTACATTTTTAGTTTGAATATAATGGAGTTGTTGATAAATAATTATAGTAGAAATAATTAAAGTAAGTGATACTGCAAATTGAAAAGTCACCAAAACACTTCGAAGGTTACTTTTTGAAAAACCCACATTCAAATTACTTTTCAATGCTTTTATGGGCTGATAGGAAGACAAGAAAAAGGCAGGATAATAACCGGCAATAAGCCCAACTATTAAAGGCAAAAGAACTAAAAAAGGCAAGAATTTGAAACTAAAAAGATTAGAAATTGAAAAGGTCTTTGCTGAAATTTCATTGAATATGGGAAGCAAAAATGCAATCATTAACAAAGCTAAAATCATTGAAATGACGCTCGTTAATATCGATTCGGAAAGAAATTGACCAATAAGCGATTGCCTTTCGGTTCCTAAAACTTTTCTAATTCCTACCTCTTTTGCACGGCTAGAAGACCGTGCAGTACTCAAATTCATGAAATTGATACAGGCAATGAGCAACAAAAATATGGCCACCGCTCCAAAAATATAAACATATTGAATATCTCCTCCCACTCTAATTTCAAAATTCCTGTCTGATTTTAAATGAATATCGGTCATCGGGAAAAGAGTATATTTAAGGCTACTGCCCGTTTTCTTAAATTCATCTAAATTCTTTATGTTTAAAAGTTGCGATAATTTCGGCAAAATATATCGTTCAATTACCTCATCAAATTTTTTATTGAACGTTCTATAATCAACACCCTCAGCCAAACGAACATAAGTAGAAAAATTATGACTTGTAAAATTTCCCCAGTCATAATTCACATTGTCCATAGAGCAGATAAAATCAAAATCGAAATGGGAATTAGAAGGCATATCTTCAAAAACTGCCGTAACATTATAAATGGTCTTTTGGGTTACCCCTATTTCTAGTGATTTACCAACTGCCTTTGAGGTTTGAAAATATTTCTGGGCCGTAGATTTACTAATAGCAATGGTATTGGGTGCATCTAAGGCCGTTTTGGGGTTTCCTTCTAAAACAGGAACTGAAAACATATCAAAAAAAGTAGAATCAGCATGAGCGATGCGTTGCTCATTTATAAATTCACTCCCTTTTTTTATGAAATTACTGCCATAATTGGTATAAATGCGGGTAAATTGCTCCACCTGTGGATAATCTTTTTTGAGTACCGCACCCATTGGGTCCGAACTCTGTGACATTTTCATCTCGCTTCCGCCAAAATTAATGTCAGAATTGATACGATAAATCCTATTTGCATTTTTGAAGTGACGGTCATAGCTCAGTTCATCAATTACATACAGCGATATCAACAAAAAACAACAAAGCCCAACAGCCAAGCCAAAAATATTGATAATGCTGAAAGTTTTGTTTTTGAGGAGATTTCTCCAAGCGATTTTGAAATAGTTTCTTAACATTTTATAGCTTTTTCATAATTTGATTAATCCTTTCGTATGCAAACACTTCGCATTTAAATCAAAGTGGTTTTTTCTCACTTTTTAGGCCTATTAAAAAGCAAAAGATTTAAATGCTAAAACCACTAGTTAGCTACACATGAAAATTCTCTGTGACGATTTTACCGTCGAAAAGGTTTATTTTTCTGTGAGCAAAACTTGCGTCATAGGGCGAGTGCGTTACCATCGCAATGGTTGTACCTTCCGCATTTAGTTCTAGCAAAAGTTTCATTACTTCCTCTCCGTTGGTTGAGTCCAAATTACCAGTTGGTTCATCCGCCAAAATTAGTTTTGGCTTTGCCACTACCGCTCTGGCAATGGCAACTCGTTGCTGCTGACCACCAGAAAGTTGCTGAGGAAAATGATTACGACGATGCATCATGTTCATACGGTTCAAGGCCGCTTCTACCAAAACCTTACGCTCTGCGGTGGGGGTTTTTAAGTATAAAAGTGGCAATTCCACATTTTCAAACACAGTCAATTCATCAATCAAATTGAAACTTTGAAAAACAAAACCTATGTTTCCTTTTCTTAAAGATGCCCTTTCTCTTTCGGTCATTTTGGCTACTTCATTTCCATAAAAATCATAGCTCCCTTCTGTGGGGTTGTCAAGCAATCCTATGATGTTTAACAAAGTAGATTTTCCACAACCCGACGGACCCATAATGGCCACAAATTCACCATCTTTGATTTCTAGATCTATGCCATTTAAGGCTGTGGTTTCAATTTCTTCGGTACTAAATACCTTTTTTAGGTTTGATGTTTTAAGCATTTTTTTAGCTTTTAGGATTTAGGGATTAGGATTTAGGTTAGTTATAAACCTAATTAAATTCCCAAAATCTTGTTTATTTATTTATTTTATTTTATTTTTCAATTTTTACTATATTATGAAAGACTTTAAGGAACTAAAGATTTGGGAGAGAAGCCATAAATTAACCCTATCTATTTACAAACTCTCAAAATCTTTTCCTCGAGAAGAGATTTACGGTTTAACCTCCCAAATGTTGCGTTCTGCTGCTTCAATTCCTACAAATATTGCAGAGGGAACAGGCAGAAACACCGACCCAGATTTTAATCGGTTTTTGGTTTTAGCTATGGGTTCGGCTGCCGAGTTAGAATACCAATTAATTTTATCAAAAGACCTTGGATACTGTAATTTAGCAGAATTTGAATCGCTTAGTAATGAACTAATTGAAATAAGAAAAATGATTAACGCGTTCATACAAAAAATTCAATTAAGAATAAAAAAATAAAATTTGAACAAAAAAATCAATTTCCAAACCTAAAACCTAACCCCTAAAACCTAAAACCTCTCTCAAAACACCAATACCTCCTTATCTCCAAAATTCTCATATCCACTGGTTATTACCTTTTCGCCTGCTTTCAAGCCACTTAAAACCTCGAAGTATTCCGGATTTTTACGTCCTAAAGTAATGGTTCTTTTTACTGCTTTTTTACCAGATGCATCTACCACATAGACCCAGTTGCCTCCTGTATCGGAAAAGAACCCGCCCACTGGAATTAATAATGCTTTTTCGGCTTTACCCAATTCTATTCTCACAGGCGAAGACTGCCCTCTGCGTATCCCATCAGGCGAAGCCCCCGTAAAAGTCATATCTACTGCAAACCTTCCACTCTTTACTTCAGGATAAACTTTTATTATCTCTATATCATGCGACTTTCCATTAAATTCAAAAGCACCTTTCAAACCAGGAAAAATTCTGGAAATATAATGTTCGTCAATTTCAGACCGCATTTTGAAACCATTCAAGTCGTCTATTTGACCAATGTTTTGGCCTTGGTTAATATTTGATCCTACTTCCACATCAATAGAAGACAAAAGTCCTCCAACTGGAGCTTTGACTACTAAATTTTCTAGCGTTTGCCTCCACAAATCCACATTTTTCTGTGTTCGCTGCAATGTTCCCTCCAGTTGTTTGATTTGCAAATTGGCGTTTTCTTCCTGATACTTTTGAGATTCCACCTCTATTTCTCTTTGCTTTTGGTATCTTTCATACTCTCTTTTAGATTTTTGAAAATCCGAGTCAGAAATTACATTGTCTTTCGTAAGTTTTTTGTTCCTATCGTAAGCATCTTTGGCTTGGTCTATTTGAAAGTCAAGCTCTGAAAGCGTTTTTCTAAGTGTAAATTTCTCCACTCTCAGGCGTTGTCTTGTATTTTGTAGGTCATTCACTAACCTACTTGCTTCTGTTTCAGATTGTAAAAAATTAAGTTTCAATTGCTGATTTTCTAATCTCAATATTATGGCTCCTTTTGCTACCATACTTCCCCCTTCTACTAATTTGTCAGTAACATAACCACCCACAATAGCATCTAAACGAATAGTCTTTAAAGGTTGAACGGCACCTTGCACGATTATGAACTCATCAAACTTTCCTTCTTGCACTTGATTGATTGTAATTTTTTCTAGGTCCACATTTAGTTTAGATCTCTTATCTGAGAAAAAAGTCAAATAAGAAATAAAAGCTACTAACACTACACCGAATAGGGTAAGTACGGTGCGTTGTTTATTCCAGAATTTTTTAGGTTTAATTACGTCCATTATGATATTTAACTCAGTTTAAATACATAGTACTCCTAATTCGTGCCAAAAATATAACTATCTATTAATTAGTATTTTATGAAAGAAATAAAATTGTTAAATGTCCAGTTTCGGACAGGATTGTCCGCTTTTATTTCTTAGATTAACTAAACTGCAAAACAAATATTGAACCTGCGGGACGGTTCTCGAAGAAGTTGATGTTGCCATCATTTAATTGCATAATTTGACGTGAAAGGCTAAGTCCAATGCCAGAGCCTGTTTTTTTAGTAGTATAAAAAGGAATGAATATTTTTTCTTGGATATCCTTATCTATTCCTTTGCCATTATCTGCTATTTCTATGGTTTTAATTGTTTGATTTAAATACCCTTTTACCGAAATTTCAAATGCGTTTTCAGCTTCAAAAGCATTTTTTATTAGATTTATTAAAACTTGCTCTATTTGGTCTGAGTCTATTAACGTTTCAAAGTCATTCACAATCTCAAAACTTAATTTTATGGTATTTTCTCCATCTTTTAAGGCAAAAATGCCTTCTATGGTTCTAAATAAATCGCTTACAAAAACTACAGATTTGTTTGGCAAGGGTATAGATGTGAACTCCCGATAGGCATTTACAAATTTCATGATTCCATTGCCTCTTCTTTGTACCGTTTGCAATGCCTCTTTCAAATCTTTTATGGATTCTTCTTCTTTTTGATTACTGGCTTTTATTTCAGTTTCCACAATATCTTTCATTGTTTCTGCTAATGAAACTATTGGAGTTACTGAATTCATGATTTCGTGTCTCAAAACTTTGGTGAGATTTTGCCAAGCTTCTAACTCTCTGACTTGCAACTCTGAACGAATGTTGTGTATGGCTACCAACCTAATTTTTTTGCCTCTCATCTGAATTTCCGTTACAGAAAAAGACAAGTCGTTGTCAGATAAAGTCAAAAGCCTAGACTCCCCGGGTTTTAAAGAAACTATGCAATCATATAAAACTTGGCTTTGGTTTTCAATATCCTTTAAATGCTTTAGCCTGTACACTTTTAGCAATTTATTGGCCTCTTGGTTATTAATTTCTATCTTTCCTTCTACGTTGTAAGAGAGAATTCCGACATTTATCTGCTGAATAATGGCATTAATAAAATGAAGTGTGGCTTCTCTTTCTGCTCTGACAAGATTAAAGCTATTTATTACAGCATTTAAATCTGAATTTAAATCTTCGAAGCTTTTCCCCATTTGGTTGTCGGCTTTAAATGTAATGGCAAAATCTTGATATTGAATAGACTCAAAAAGCCGTTTCATTTTACGATTGAGAGATGTTACATAGGTATATAGATTTAATACGGCTAAGGATTCTATTAGGAAAGAAAAAATCAATAAGGAATAGTTTTTTTGGAAAAAAGCCCATGTCATAACGAATGACCATCCTACAATAAAAGAAATTCTAAGGACAATACCGAGGCTAAATTTTTTCATAAATTAAACTTTTCTATCCTTCTGTACAATGCTTGCCTGCTTATTCCCATTTCTTTAGAGGCATCGGTAATATTGCCGTTATGTTTCTTTAATGTTTTTATAATCAACTGTTTTTCGAGGTCTTCTAAATAATATGTTTCTACCAAAGAATCTTTTTCATTGGAGGATTTTCTGATAACAAAGTCTTCTTCTGCCAGCATGGTATTTTGTGTCACAATTACGGCACGTTCTATAACATGCTGTAGCTCACGCACATTTCCTGGCCAGTTGTAGGCTTTCAACTTTTTTAATAAGCCCGAGCTTATCCCTTTTAATTTTCTATTGTATTTTTTATTATAAATCTTGAAAAAGTGCTCTGCTAACAGCAGCACATCGTCTTCTCTTTCTCTAAGCGGAGGCAGATGAATTTCAATAGTATTTATTCTAAATAGCAAATCTTGGCGAAATGTTTTTTGATCCACTCTTTCATAAATAGCTTCGTTTGTTGCTGAGATTAAGCGAGCATCAAAAGCCAAAGGTTTGTTGGCACCCACTTTGGTTACTTGTCTGTTTTGCAATACCGAAAGCAATTTAGACTGTAGCCCCAAAGGAATGTTTCCAATTTCATCCAAAAATATTGTTCCGCCGTTGGCTTCTTGGAAACGCCCTGCTCGGTCTTCTCTAGCGTCAGTAAAGGCCCCTTTTAC
>JANNWE010000697.1:0-4558 GCA_031414675.1 Cytophagaceae bacterium | reverse complement strand
ACTGCATATGTGCTATGGGTATGAGTTATTCCTCCGATATCGTTCCAAGTTTTGTATAAAAAAGCATGCGTTTTTGTATCTGAAGAGGGACGCATTTTACCTTCAACTATACGGGCATCAAAATCCACAATTACTATATCTTCTGCTTTTAATTGTTCATATAGAACTCCGCTGGGTTTAATCGCAAAAACTCCAGTTTTTCTATCCACTGCACTTACATTGCCGAATGTAAAAAGAACTAATCCCAATTTGGGCAATTGCATGTTAGCCTCAAAACACTCTTCTTTTAAAGTTTTATAAACGCTCATTATTTCTTTATTCTTTTTATATAATTTGAATAATCAGGAATATTCGATTCATACTCGCTGTGCATTAATGGAGAAGTTAATAAAAAGTCGGCAGTTGCTCTATCGCACGCGACGGGTATATTCCAAACCACACCTAAACGTAACAAAGCTTTAATATCGGGATCATGTGGCTGAGCTTCCATAGGATCCCAAAAGAAAAACAACATATCAATTTCTCCTTGGGCTATTAAAGCCCCTATTTGTTGATCGCCACCTAAAGGACCACTCAGAAATTTTGTAACGTGGACATCTAGAGCGTTTTCTAAAAGTAGGCCAGTGCTACCAGTTGCAAAAAGTTGATGTTTTGAAAGAACCGTCTTATTATAGATAGCCCATTCAATCAAATCATCTTTTTTATTATCATGTGCAACTAAAGCTATTCTTTTTCTAGCTTCCAATTTCCTCACAAACTTTTTTTCTATCCCCATTACTATTTATAAGCTACACTATTAAATTTCAATTCATTTTTAAGTTGTCTAATAGATGTGTTATCGTCTATAATTATCAATTCTATTCCGAACATATCAGCAAAATCTTCCATGTAATCTATAGTTAAGTTTTGGCTAAAGACGGTATGGTGGGCACCACCGGCCAATAGCCAAGCATATAAACCAATTTCCATACTTGGTTTAGGTTTCCACAAAACCCTTGCCGTAGGCAATTTAGGGAATTTTTCTTTTACCTCCACCGCTTCTACTTCATTTACTAACAATCTGAATCTATTGCCTAAGTCAATTAAAGAAACGTTGAGGGCCTTTCCTGCTCCGCCGTTAAATACTAATCTTACGGGGTCATCTTTTCCTCCAATACCTAAGGGGTGTACTTCGCAGCACACTTTCGTTTCAGCAATACTAGGGCATATTTCCAACATATGTGAACCCAAAACCATTGGATTTGAAGGGTCAAAATGGTAGGTATAATCTTCCATAAACGAGTTTCCACCTTTTAATCCCGTAGCCATTACTTTCAGGACTCTCAACATGGCTGCCGTTTTCCAATCTCCTTCCCCGCCGTACCCATAGCCTGCAGCCATCATTCTTTGAGACCCAATTCCGGGCAATTGTCGCATGCCATGCAAATCTTCAAAAGTATTGGTATAGGCTCCAAAACCACCTTCTGTTAAAAATGTTTTTAATCCTAATTCAATTCTGGCGGCTTCTATCAAAGAAGCTCTCATTTTACCATTTGATTTCAAGGAATCCATCATTTGGTAGGTTGCCTCATATTCATTCATGAGATTTTGAATTGCGGAATCTGAAATCTGATTAATAACTTTCACTAAATCACCGACTGGAAAAGTATTGATTTCCATTCCGAATTTTTCTTGAGCTGAAACCTTATTTCCTTCTGTCACAGCTACTTGACGCATATTGTCGCCAAATCTCGCTATTTTGAGGTTTTGCATTTCGTTTTTTCCCAAAGCCACTCGCGTCCATATTCCTATCTTTTCTTGAACCGCGGAGTCTTCCCAATGACCTACCACTATTTTTCTATTTATATTCATTTTAGCTAATATAAATCCGAATTCTCTGTCGCCATGCGCTGACTGGTTCAGATTCATAAAATCCATATCAATAGATTCAAATGGAATATCTCTATTAAACTGTGTATGAAAATGCAGCAAAGGCTTCTGCAATGCAACAAGTCCATTTATCCACATTTTAGCTGGAGAAAATGTATGCATCCAAGTTATGATTCCAATACAGTATTCGCTATAATTCGCTTCTTTACATATTTTTAATATCTCTTCTGGAGTCTTTACAACAGGTTTAAAAACTATTTTTAAAGGAATGTTTTGAGAATTATTTAAAGAATTCGAAATGACTTTTGAATGCTCATCCACTTTTCTTAGTGTCTCTTCCCCGTAAAGATGTTGGCTTCCCGTCACAAACCAAATTTCATACTTTTTTAAATCTATCATTGATTATTAACTAATTGTAAATTTTATTCAATCTGTGTACTAAATGTATTTTTTTATTTGACAATTTATTTGATGCACTTAAATTTATTAGCGTTTGTATTTAGAAAAATCAATTAGTAGTTAAAATCAATAATTGTTCTCAACAAATTCACCAAAAGCTACATATTTCAAATATAATTTTTTATAAACCTCAACTTTGCTACTATCTGGAAAATAGCTGGTATCAAAGCCCGAACCCATTGCTTTTTGAGCTACATCTATAGAATCAAATATTCCTGCCGCTACTGCGGCATTCATGCCTGCACCTAGGGCACAAGCTTGATCGGAGGATGCTACTTTTATTGGCATATTTAATACATTTGCCAAAGTTTGCATTACAAAAGGCGATTTTTTTGCAACACCACCAATTGCGATAACCTGTTTTATTTGCACGCCTTCCGAAATAAAACGATCTACTATTGCTTTTGAACCAAAAGCTGTGGCTTCTACTAATGCCTTGAAAATAACAGGAGCGTCGCTTCCTAAATTTAATCCTTTTATGGCACCTTTTAAGGTATGATTTGCATCCGGTGTTCTCCTTCCATTAAACCAATCAAGGGCTACAGAATCATTTTCGGTAACTTGTATTGCCGCTGCTTTTAAATTTAAATAAGGAATAAGTTTATTTTCTAGTTCTATTTGCTTTTTTTCATCCCCCAAAAGCTCATTTATTGGTCCTAAAAGCAATTTTTGAAACCATGCATACACATCACCAAAAGCGGATTGGCCCGCTTCCATACCCAACATACCTGGCACTATAGAACCATCAACCTGACCACATATTCCTTTAATTAGCAAATGTCCAACCTCATCATTTGGTGCAATTAACATGTCACAAGTGGATGTTCCCATCACTTTAACCAATGAATAAGGCTCAATTTGGGCTCCAACTCCACCCATATGAGCATCAAATGAACCCACGCCCACTGTGACATCAAATGGAATACCTAGTTTTTCAGCCCATTTTTTAGAAATATTACCCATAGCATTATCTGAAGTATAGGTATCTGTGTAGAGTCTTTCTCTTAAACCCGAAAGCAAAGGATCTAATTCGGTAAAAAATTCTTCAGAAGGCAGGCCTTCAAATTTTGGATGCCACATAGCTTTGTGTCCTGCGGCACATCGGCTTCTTTTTAAAGTTAAAGGGTCTGTATTTCCAACTAATTCGGCTGAAATCCAGTCGCAGTGCTCTACCCAGGAAAAGGCATTATTTCTAACTTGTTCATCTATTCTAAGTACGTGTAAAATTTTTGCCCAAAACCATTCAGATGAATAAATACCGCCTACATATTTGGTATAATCAATGACCCAATTATGTGCTAATGTATTTATTTCTTCGGCCTCTTGGTTTGAAGTATGGTCTTTCCACAAAACAAACATAGCATTCGGATTTTCTGCAAAACCGGGCAATAATGCAAGCGGAGTGCCATTTCTATCGACAGCAACAGGAGTTGAACCCGTGGTATCTACTGAAATTCCTTTGATGTTATTTCTAACTTCCGATGATACCGTTTCTAAGGCCCCTTTTACAGCAGATTCTAATCCTTCCAAATAATCTAAAGGATGCTGGCGAAATTGGGAAATGGAAGAATCACAGTATAATCCTTGTTTCCATCGAGGGTATTCATGAACAAAACTAGAAATATTTTCTCCATTAGATGTATCAATAATTAAGGCTCTTACTGAATCTGAACCATAATCTAAGCCAATTACATAATTTTTCGACATAAAAAAATTTAGAATCATTTAAATACTGAATAGCCAAAGGTAAAAAATATTAATTAAATAGTTTAAAATCTAGTAAAGATTAGGATAGGTTGTTATCTTAAATTTGAGGTAATTCCTGAAAAATAATAGAATTCAAAACATTTAAATTTCAAAAAATCAATATTTGGATTGTTTTAAAAATCGTTATTATTTGAATAAATTCTTACAATGAAAAAATAATATTGATAATAAAGTATTTATCTGCAATTCAAAAAAATAATATTCCAAAGATTTTATAAACTATTACTGTCATCCGACTAAATAAAATCTTTTGGTATAATCACCTAAATATTAAGCCCTTACAGGGCTTTTGATTTCAAGGGGGTGCTTTTTGTTACCAATTTTGAATCCCTACGGGATTATTGATTATCAGATACTTAACATCTAAAAGTTCCTTTTTCTTAATTTAATCGGACACTAGTAATAAACTATTACAAAAATTTAAAGTCAAACAATTAAAATTACCCTATGAAGCATTTTACTT
>JANNWE010000696.1:0-1605 GCA_031414675.1 Cytophagaceae bacterium | reverse complement strand
AGAAGTTTTGCCTTTACCTACTTATTTAGGCACCCTAGGAATGTCAGGAATGACTGCTTATTTTGGAATTCTGGATACTGGCCAACCTAAAGAAGGCGAAACAGTAGTGGTTTCTGGTGCAGCAGGATCAGTTGGAAGTATTGTTGGTCAAATAGCAAAAATAAAAGGCTGCAAAGTAGTTGGAATTGCCGGAGGAAAGGAAAAATGTGATTACGTTGTAAATGAATTGGGATTTGATGCATGTATTGATTACAAAGCTGGAAATCTAAGAAAAGATTTAAGAGCGGCATGTGATGCTGGAATTGATGTGTATTTTGACAATGTTGGAGGTGAAATTCTAGATACTTGTTTGATGTTTATCAACAAAAAAGCTCGTATTGTTATTTGTGGTGCAATTTCACAGTATAATGCTACCCTACCTGTAGGTCCAAAAAACTATTTGTCGCTTTTGGTTAACAGAGCAAAAATGGAAGGCATTGTAGTTTTTGACAACGCGTCAAATTATGGAACCGCCATTAAAGAAATGTCGAAATGGATTGCTGAAGGCAAATTGAATACAAACTACCATGAAGAAAAAGGGGGAGTGAAAGCTTTTCCAGAAGTATTAATGAAACTATTTTCTGGAGATAATACTGGAAAAATGGTCCTAAAAATAGGGTAGGACGGTTTAATTTTTTTTCCCAAAATACCCAATAAATGATGTAAATATTAAATTTAGTGTCAAGGTCATTGTGTATTTTGGGTTTTAAAGAATAAGTAACAAGATACTATTTAAAATAATATTTCGTTATTTTGTTACTAAAATACTTCAACGTTTTAATTGCTTATAGTAATTATATCTATGAGAAAAAAGAATCTAATTTTTACTCTATTGATTTTTTTAACTGGCTTTGCTTCTTGCAATACAAACAAAGTTTTCTTAGAATCTAACTCCAATACAATCCTTGACAAACACCTTAGAGTGGCAATCTTGCCTTTTAGAGTAGTTTTTTCAGATGGATATAAAAAAATAAGTACTGGAAACAGACAAGGGAATTGGCAGGAACAACAGCGTGTGGCTGGTTTGGATTTACAAAAAGATGCATTCACAATTTTAACAAAAAGAGCCGCTAAAAAACAGTGGAGCTTCACTGTTCAAGATTTTTTAACTACTAATAAAATCTTACAAAAAGAAGACATTAGATTTTCTGAGTTGCCAAGTATAGAAAAAGGGAAATTAGCCAAAATTTTGGGTGTTGATGCCGTTATTTGGGGTGAAACTACCATGGAATTCAACATGAATTCCTTTGGAAATAGAAATGGAATGAACACCAAAATGCAACTTTTTGATGCAGCAAGTACCTTACTTATTTGGCAAAACGAGGCTTTTCAAGAGTTAAATGGTAGAACTGATTCACCTAAAGATTTATCAAATAGATCAGTTAGCAGCTTAATAAATTCTTTACCTTACAAAAAAAGTTCTATCAATTATTGACATCCACTAATCCTAGCTTGGAAAGTTTCATTTAGCCCTGCTTGAAAACCTGGCTCCAAAAGAATAAATTTTCCTGCTTGATAAATCGAAAGAATACCAATATTAGCTTTACTACTAATGGTATTTACAAC
>JANNWE010000695.1:0-3529 GCA_031414675.1 Cytophagaceae bacterium | reverse complement strand
CATGGTTTAAGGGCTAAGGATAAAGGCGATTCGGCGCACCGATTCAATGCCACCATGACAACAGATTTTGATGGAACCATTGGTAACATCAACATCATTCCCCAAGATATTGGAAGAGTTATTCTAAATTTGATTACAAATGCTTTTTATGTGGTCAATGAAAAATCAAAACAAGGAATTGCTGATTATGAGCCAACTGTTTCAATTAGTACAAAAATGGTCAATGATAAGGTGGAAATCAAGGTTACCGACAACGGCAATGGCATCCCTGAAAAAATACTCGACAAAATCTTCCAACCCTTCTTCACCACCAAACCCACCGGGCAGGGAATAGGTCTTGGTTTATCTTTGAGTTATGATATTGTGAAGGCACATGGTGGGGAGTTGAGAGTGGAGACGAAGGAAGGTGAAGGTTCAACATTTATTATTCAATTATAAAATTACATTGTAGATGAAGTCGATTTTGAAATTAATGCTATTGTTTTTTATTCCGCTTATTTCTCAAGCACAATTAGTATTATCAGATAGTCTAGTAAATGCCTATCAGAATGCTTCTAATGATTCTATGCGATTCGCATTGAATCGTAGGTTGCTTTCTTATTACAGCAATACTAATCTGGATTCTGCTTTTAAATATGCTGAAATTGGTGTGCAACTCGCCAAAAAAAATAAAATGAAACTGGCTGAAGCTATTGCTTCAACAGGTCTGGCAGTGCAACTACAAAACAAAGGAAGATATGCTGAATCTTTAAAATATTTTTTATCGGCATTTGCTATAGGAGAAGATCCTAAAATTGAAAAAAATAATGAATGGCAAGTGGTAAAAGACAAACCACTTTCGTTTCAAAGACTAAGTGGACTGGCAAACAATCATAATCAGTTTTCCGGACTTATGGGTAGGATAAAAAACTATAATAAACAAATGTTTCATCTTAAAGAATCAATAAAAATTGCCGAGGCAACTGGAAATAAATACAGATTAATGGTTGCGACCAACGACTTGGGGAGGCTATATTCAAAGCTTAACAAACCCGATTCAGCCCTTTATTTTTCAATTAAGGCAGAGAAATTGGGAACAGAGCTGAACGATAAAATTTATTATTGTTATATCTTGGTAGATCTGGGATATACCTATCAGATAAAAGGAAATAAAAAACTTGCTCTAAGCTATTACAATTTAGGAATTAAAAAGGCCAATGAGCAGCATTTCCCGAGTGCTTTGGCTAGGGCTTATTTAAATCTATGCAATTATTACCTTGCTGAAAGCAAAAAGGATTCTTCACTATACTATGCAAAACTTTTTGAACAAACATTAAAATTGCAAGGTAAAGTTGACCGGGAAGACCAAGATCTTGGAGTAGTATATGAAAAATTATACCAAAGTTACCAGCTTCTAGGGCAAAAAGATAATATACTGAAATATGCTAGTCTAACTATTGAAGCTAAAAACAGTATTTTCAATGAAAGATTACAAAATATGGCTGCCTTTCAACAAGTATTATTAGACGAGCAATTACGGCTTCAGAATATTGAAAAGGAAAAAGAAGAATTTCAGAATAAGATCAGAATTTATTTACTTTCTGCTGGGCTTGGGGTAATTCTTCTAATAGCCTTGTTTCTATATCTTAACAACAAAAAAGAAAAGAAAGCTAAAAACCAAATGCAGGAAAAAAATCAAGTCATTCAAAAAACTTTAACTGAATTAAAAGCCACACAAGCCCAACTCATCCAATCTGAAAAAATGGCCAGCCTCGGTGAACTCACCGCAGGCATTGCCCATGAGATACAAAACCCCTTGAATTTTGTAAATAATTTTTCGGAAGTGAATACAGAGTTGATTGAGGAAGCTGGTGAAGAAATAAACAAAGGAAATATTTCAGAAGTGAAAATAATTTTGAATGATATAAAGGAAAATTCAGAAAAAATAAACCACCACGGCAAACGAGCCGGGGATATTGTAAAAGGCATGCTGCAACATTCCAGCAGCAGCAGTGGCAAAAAAGAGCCAACAGATATTAATAAACTGGCAGATGAATATTTGCGCTTGGCTTATCATGGACTTCGTGCAAAAGACAAATCGTTTAACGCAACAATGGTAACAGATTTTGATGAAACCATTGGTAACATCAATATTATTTCGCAGGATATTGGACGAGTTATTTTAAATTTGATTACCAATGCTTTTTATGTGGTGAACGAAAAATCAAAACAAGGCATGGCTGATTATAATCCAACTGTTTCAATACGTACAAAAATGGTCAAAGATAAGGTGGAAATCAAGGTTGCCGACAACGGCTATGGCATCCCAGAAAAAATATTGGACAAAATCTTCCAACCCTTTTTCACCACCAAACCCACCGGGCAGGGAATAGGCCTTGGTTTAAGTTTGAGCTATGATATTGTGAAGGCACATGGTGGGGAGCTAAAAGTGGAGACGAAAGAAGGGGACGGTTCTGAGTTTATTATTCAATTACCATTCAAAGCTTCATAATTATGAGATATATACTTTTCCTGATTATTATTTATTTACAACCATTTTACTGTCTCAGTCAAAATGCGCCTTCTGTGGATTTCGAAATTGATTCCTTGCAAAAGAAATTAAAAAATTCAGTTCAAGATACGGTTTATGCAAAGGTGCTCCTTCAGGTTGGAGAATTACTGGGCAATAAAGGTTGGACGACAAACAATCAGAGTGAATTTGCACTGTCTTATGATGCTTATCAAAAGGCTTTTGATCTTATGGAAGATGTAAAAACAGAACGACTATTTAAATCATTTGGTGAATCAAGTGACTTACAAAGGAGTTACCGGTCATTGATAGCAAATTTAAATTTTAATTATGGCCACTTAATGGGGTCTACGGCAAATTATAAGGAACGAATGCGCTATTACAAAAAGGCGCTGCAGACAGCAAAATCTATGAATGATGCACTAAATATTGTTTATGCCAATACTGGAATGGCCATAACATTTTTACAAGAAAACAAGCCTGACTCTGCGGCATTTCGAATGGAAGAGGCTATTTTATATCCCCCTGAATCATATAATTATAGCGAGTACAGTACCGTGGCATACACTTACGGTATGGTTCAATTTTATCTATCGGAATACCCCCTTGCCAAAAAATATTACTTTGAAGGGATAAAAGATGCAAAGAAGAAGGAATCCAAAATTGGGCTGGCCATTAATTATCTAGGGCTTTCCAAGACTTACGCAAAGCTTGAACTTCCTGATTCTGCTTATTTCTACGCTATAGGATCTCTGAAATTATTAAAAGAGTTAAAGGAAATTAGAATTTTAGATATTGATCTTGCCACAGGTTATGAAAATCTATATCAGCATTTTATTCAATTTGAACAGCGCGATAGTGCATTTAAATATTTACAATTTGCCAATGTTGAAAAAGCCGCATTTACAAAAAGTAAGCTAAATAGTCTAGCATCGTTTCAACAGACGCTTCTCAAACGGCAGATGCATTTAAAAGACTTAGAAAAGGAAAAGTTAGAAATACAAGCAAAGAACAGAATGT
>JANNWE010000694.1:0-4967 GCA_031414675.1 Cytophagaceae bacterium | reverse complement strand
ACCAACCACAATCAAAACGCCACTGAGGTACACTTAAGTGGGAACAACTTCAAAGTAATTGATCAGGTAAGTGGAAGTTCGGAGCTGTCGTACGTATTGGCAATTGGAGGTATGAACAAAAGGCAAATGTACGAAAATGCCTATTCAACGATGATGAAGAAAGCCAACTTGCTGAATGGTTCCAAAGCTATAATCAACGTGATTACAGAGGAACACTTCAGTGGTCTTGCCCCTTTCTTTGTCAGAAGAACTATAACCGTGAGTGCCCAAGTAGTTGAATTTACGAAGTAAGTTTAAAGAAATGGACTGTGTATTTATTGTTTCTAGTCCATCTACTTTTTCAGCATCGTTTAACATAAAGAAAGAAATGCAAAAGAAATTTTTATTCATTGGTTTTGTCTTAATGATGACAAGTACGCTCCACCTCAAAGCACAATATGCTAAAACAGACACCACTTACAAACGGTGGTTCGTTGGTAGCTCTTTATTTTTATTGGGTAATTTGGCTCCTACAAATCCCCCTGACTTCTTTCAAATCAATTTAGGCTATCGGATTACAGGAAAAGATGTACTTACATTAGAACCTAAAACTTGGAAAACTGCTTGGCCAATTGGTATTCACCCATTTTTTAACAAATCATACGGAAAGCCGGAAGAAGAATTCCCAGGGTATATACGAGATTATGGCTTTTCAGTGGCTTACCAACGATTTTTGTGGAAAGGTTTATATACCGAACTTAATGTAATGCCTTCTTGGCAAACTTTTGTGAACGAAAAAGGCAAAAAAATTGACAATGGATTTCAGATTTTCAACACGTACCGTGTTGGTTATCACATCAAACTTTTTAAGGACAGATTTTTTATTCAACCATCAATTGCAATTACCCACCGTCCTTATCACACAAAAATGCCTGATTGGTTTAAAAAGCAAGATGACAAATGGTCTAAATTCATCTTTGGAGAACCAGGATTTCATTTTGGGTATAATTTTTAAAACTACGATGTTTAGATGAAAGCAGTTATTTGCACCAAATATGGAAGCCCTGAAGTTTTGCAAATTCAGGAAGTTGCTAAACCAATACCCAAAGAAAGTCAAATTCTTGTAAAAATAGTTGCTACTGCTGTCAATTCTGGAGATGTAAGGGTAAGAAGCCTTGATGTTAAGGGATTTATGAAGGTCATTATGCGGTTGGTTTTAGGGATTTCAAAACCAAGAAAATCCATTTTAGGAACGGTTTTTTCGGGTATTGTTGAAAGCAAAGGAAATAAAGTCTCAAAATTCAAAGTGGGAGATAAAGTTTTTGGAATGACAGGTTTCAAATTCGGAACATATTCAGAATATATTGCAGTTAATCAGAACAGTAATGTTTTTGAAATGCCTGAAAATGCCACTTTCGAAGAAGCTGTTGCCATACTATTTGGTGGACATACAGCGATTCATTTTTTAGGGAAAGCACAGATTGCCGAAAAGTTAAATCCAAAAATTTTAATTATAGGGGCTACTGGTTCAGTTGGAGCAGCAGCAATACAGATTGCCAAACATCATAATACAAATATTACAGCTGTATGCAGTTCTAAAGGTCATAAACTTGTTGACGAACTAGGAGTTAATAACATTGTTTGTTATGACAAAGAAGACTTTACACGACGGGCAGAAAAGTTTGATATTGTATTTGACGCAATTGGTAAATATAGTAAAAATCAATGTAAAAATCTCTTCAACAAAAACGGTGTTTTTGTAAGTGTTAATTTAGGATATGCTTCCGAAAACATTCAACAACTAAAGCTATTAAAAGAGTTGTTTGAGAAAGGAGATTTTTTAGCTACGATTGACAGAACTTTTACAATGGCCGAGATAGTTGAAGCCCACAGATACGTTGACACAAAAAGAAAAAAAGGAAATGTTGTACTAAAAATAAGTAGATGACAACGACACAAGCCATCAACCCTGGGTTTTGTACAAGTTGAGCTTGACGTAATTACTATATGAAACAGTAACTTTTCTAAACTTCAGTTTGGAACTTGACGAAAAAAGTCCAGATTTGTCTTTAATTATGAAACTTTAAAATAAAGCTAAGCAGCGGTTCCAAGCAGAACGAATTCTAATTCAAGACCTGCTCAAAACCCTGTTCTGGATGTGCAATTTTAAACCACCTCAAAGGATGACAAAAAAAACTTTAATTCTCCTCGGATTTATTTTATTGAAATTCTTCCTGCAAGACATTTTAATAAGTTCAGAATACGACTTACAAAGAGATGAATATTTGCACCTTGACCAAGGACAGCACCTGGCTTGGGGTTTTCAGTCTATCCCACCACTTACTTCGTGGGTTTCTTATTTAATCTATTTACTCGGAAACTCTATTTTTTGGGTAAAGTTTTTCCCAACACTTTTTGGAGCTTTGACCATTTTTATAGTTTGGAAAGCAATTGAAGAGTTGAACGGAAATTTATTTGCTTTAATCTTAGGTGCAACCTGTGTTCTATTTTCAGCCCTATTAAGATTAAATACTTTATTTCAGCCGAACTCTTTTGATGTATTAAGTTGGACAACTTTCTATTTTATTGTACTCAAGTATTTTAAAACAGAACATACAAAATGGCTTTTCATCGGTGCTTTTGTTTTTGCTTTTGGCATTTTAAATAAGTACAATATCGTTTTCCTTTTAATTGGATTTCTACCTTCTGTTTTATTGACGGATCAGCGTAAAATATTTGCAAGAAAAGAATTCTACTTTTCTCTATTACTTGGACTTTTGATTATTTTGCCAAACCTAATCTGGCAGTTCCAAAATAACTTTCCTGTTATCCACCATTTAAAGGAATTGTCAAATACGCAGTTGGTTAATGTGAACCGGTTAGACTTTTTAAAAGCACAAATATTCTTCTTTGTTGGTTCTTTGATAGTTATTATTTCAGCCTTGTATGCACTAGTCTTTTACACCCCATATAAGAAATACAAGGCCTTTTTGTGGACAATAATTTTTACTTTAATAGTTTTTATCTATTTCAGAGCCAAAGATTATTATGCAATCGGCCTTTATCCAATTTACATAGCGTTTGGTTCTGTATTTCTTGCAGAAAAAATAAAGCAAGGTTGGAAAAGATATTTGCAAGCCGTTTTAATTGCCATACCCGTTCTGTTTTTCATTCCTATGTACTATATATTTTTTCCAAACAAAAGCCCTGAATATATCATAAACCATAGAAATACCTATCAAAAATTGGGCTTATTGCGTTGGGAAGATGGCAAAGACCACGAACTACCACAAGACTACGCCGATATGTTAGGTTGGAAAGAGTTGGCTTTAAAAGTGGATAGTATTTATTCAAAAATGCCACATAAAGACCAGACGCTAATTCTTTGCGACAACTACGGTCAAGCAGGAGCAATAAATTATTATTCACGACAAAAAATAAAGGCAGTTTCATTCAATGCTGACTATATTGACTGGTTTGACTTAACTAAAAATTACGAGAACTTAATCCGAATTAAAGAATTAAATGAAACAGATGCTGAACTTAAAGAAACTTCCCCTTTTTTTGAAACTTCATTAATTGCAGGCTCTATTACGAACAAATATTCACGAGAATTTGGAACTTCTATCTTTGCTTTTATCGGTTCAAAAATTGACATCAACAAAAGAATTAAAGAGGAGATTGCGGAGAAGAAAAACTACCACTAAAAAGGTGTTTGTAAAAAGCAGACTAGACAAAATTCATTCAACACTTGTACTTTCATCAGTATCTTTTTAATTTCGTGTGATCAATTTAAAATGCCCTACTTAGAACATATCCAAACAATTAGCCTGGGGCAATTTATAACCAACAAACTTAAAATGAAAATTACACCAGAGGAATTAAAAGACCATGGTTATGTACTTCTTGACCAATTAGGACATAAAGAACTTGTACCGTTCATAAAGACCTACATGAATAAACGGACAAAATATTCAATTTTTTATTACGCAAGTAACTTCCTTTTTTTTGGCCTTGTTGGATATTATTTTGTGAAAGACTACAACTTGGCTAATTTTAGCTTTGGTGACCGTTTTACCCATTTTTCCTATGGACTTGCCTTTGCAATTGCATTAGTTCCATTGCACGAATTCATACATGTATTAGCATACAAATTACAAGGTGCAAAAAATACTTCGTATGACGCTAACCTGAAAAAATTCTACTTTATGGCATTAGCAGACAAGTTTGTGGCAAATAAGAAAGAATTCGAAATAGTTGCTCTAGCACCATTTACCATTATCACAACTACCCTAATAATTTGTCTTTCCATGGCTAATGCAAATTGGGCTTTGACTATTTCTAGCGTTTTATTGGCCCACACAGCTATGTGTTCAGGTGACTTTGGACTTCTAAATTATTTTGAATTTAATAAGGAAAAACAAACAGTAACCTATGACGATGTTGAAAATAAGATTTCCTACTTCTACGGGCAAATAAGCGAAAATAAAACGACCTAAAAAATGAATACCTTCTATAAACAACCTAAATCATTGCAATGGATGGAAGCCATATTACTTTTGATAGTAGGATTTTTGCCAGTAATACTAATTATTGAATTGGGAGATAGTCAACCCATATTTTATTTACTATTTTTTATTTATCTGCCCATCGGACAATTCAGTACTACACCAATTTTTAAACTCTCCCGCGTTTACACCTATTATTCGCCCATGTTGCTGGGTTATATGGCTAATAAAAATCAAATAGATTTACATAATGGTACTAGCTTTGATTATCTTTTTGTTATGAGAAATTTCAAAAAAGGAAATGAATTTAGGAATAGGACATTGCTTTATCACCTCGAAGGTTTAATGAATATTATAAAGGAAATAGAAAATGGTTCTATACCTAAATCGGTGCATATTATTGGGACATCTTACTTTTTTAATACAAGGACATTAAATAAGCTTGGATTTGAATTAACACAACCCTCTCTTTTTTACAGA
>JANNWE010000693.1:0-2057 GCA_031414675.1 Cytophagaceae bacterium | reverse complement strand
TTCCTGGCGTTAATTTCTCAAATGCTGCCTTCAAGGTAGTATTCGAATTTAATTCTTTTTGAAACTCTTCTGCAATTTTAAATTCTGAGGGCTTTTTTAATTGCACTTTCAAACCTGCTTTTTCAACTTCAATTGCTTCATAAATATAATTTCTAATGGAAGTTTTCATCTCCAATATCATTTGAACATTTTGAAATCGTAATTGCCGTGCCGCCTGCACATTCTCCGTTTGTTGAACTAAAATATTATCTGAATCATCTAATAAGACGCCTTTAACAAACAAAATGGCACAGTAATCTTTAAAAACATGAATTAATACTATATTACTTTTTTGATACAAATAAGTAGGAACTCCCCATTTCAATTCTTCTATTAAGCCTGTCTCTATAATAATTTCTCTCAATAACCTGATTTCGGCTTGCCACTTTTGGTCTTTGTTAAAATAAAAATCAACTTTAGAATTCATTTCTATAGTATTATTAAAAAAAATCATTTCTAACTCAAAATCGCTTAAAATATCTTTTAAACTTAAATAAGTAGTCAAGCTTATTCCTAGAGAGCACCTTGAAATAAAATATGTAATACTTTACATATAAAAACCACTGTCATCCGACTTAATAAAATCTATGAGTATAATCACCTAAATATTAAGTCCTTACAGGGCTTTTGATTCGAAGGTGGTACTTTTTTTTCCAATATTAATCCGTTCGGATTTTCCCAAACGGGATTATTGATTATCAGTCACTTAACATCTAAAAGTTTCCTTTTCTTAATTTAAACGGACACCAGAAAATAAAAACCTAATCTAAAATATTAATTGAAAAGCTTAAACACACGAAAGGCTTTTTTGGATGCATTTTGTCCATGATAATATTACAATGAACCTTTCCATAAAAGAAAAAAAAGTTTATACTATACTTTTTTGGATTATAAATTTCCGTTTACTATTATTTTTTAAATCTGAAATTTTTTAGCGTCACAATAAACAAGAAGTGATGTAAAAAAAACCATTAAATAGGAAGGCTTTCCAACTTTCCGAATAGTTTACTTGAGTTCAAGTTCTGTTTGGTTGATTTGAAAATCATCTCCTATAATTTTTTGCATACCGTTTTTCAACTCTTCTAATTTTTTCGGTTCCAATTTTGATAAATTTTGTTTTTGAGCAGGGTCAAGAGATAAATTATACACTTGGAAATTAGGCGAAATACCCGACTCAATATTTACTTCAGTTTGTACTGGCTTACCTTTATATGGCGGAATAAATGCATAATTTCCCTGGCGATACGCCAACTTGCCTGAAGCTTCCAAAATCAAATCTGTTCTCCCTTTATTAGATTTGCCTAAAAGTACATTTAATAACTCTTGGCTATCATTTTCAGGTGCAACAGTTCCAGCCAACTTAGCTAAGGAAGCCATAAAATCAATTTGACAAATAAGGGCATTTGAGACGGTTGGCTTTATTCTCCCCTTCCAATAGGCAATAAAGGGTACTTTAGTTCCGCCTTCAAAAAGGCTATATTTTCCACCTCTTAATCCCCCAGAAGGTGTATGATTTCCTAATTTCTCCACGGCTTCATCATAATATCCATCGTTTATAACGGCACCATTGTCACTTGAAAAAAGAATAAGCGTATTGTCGAGAATTTTTTCTGATTCCAATTTCTTTAGTATTTCACCTACACACCAATCAGCCTCCAAAATAGCGTCTCCCCGGGCACCCATACCCGATTTCCCTACAAATCTTGGATGAGGAACCCTCGGCACGTGTGGTTGATGTAAAGCATAATAGAGAAAAAAAGGCTTGCTAGTTTTACTAGCGTTATTATCTTCTATAAACGAAAGCGCCCTATTGGAAAAAACATCTGCCATATCTTCATCTACCCAAAGTGCAGACTTACCACCCTTCATAAAGCCAATGCGAGGAATTCCGTTATACACACTTTGGTTATGGCCATGATGCCATTTTTGCTTAGTCATCAAATCAGGATTTGAAAGGGCCGTTGGCTCATTTTCAAAATTCTTTTCATAACTAACCAAAAGAGGGTCATTTGTTTGTA
>JANNWE010000692.1:0-6754 GCA_031414675.1 Cytophagaceae bacterium | reverse complement strand
CTTTAATTGAAGTACTTGACTATTTTCCTGAAAACCACCCGGAAAGAAAAAATTTAATAAGGTATCTGCAAAGATTAGCCCCTGCAATACTAAAATATCAAGACGCCAAATCGAATGTTTGGTATTTAATGACGGCACTTGGCGATAAAAAAGGCAATTATTTAGAAGCCTCCGCTTCAAGTATGTTTGTGTATATACTCGCCAAAGGAGTTAGAAAAGGATATTTAGATCCCCAATTTTTAAATGCTGCAAAAAAAGGGTATGAGGGAATATTAAAAGAATTTATTACCACAGAAAATGACGGCTCTTTAGCAGTTAATAAAACCGTAAGTGTAGGAGGATTGGGTGGAAAGCCTTACCGCGATGGTACATTTGAATATTATATTAGCGAGCCGCTTCGCAAAAACGATTTAAAAGGAGTTGGGCCATTCATTATGGCAAGTCTTGAAATAGAGCAACTAAAAGATATAAATATAGCAAAAGGCAAAATAGTGGCCTTAGACTATCATTTCAACAAAGAATATAGAAAAGACCTAAACAATCAAACGGACCAATATCACTACACTTGGGAAGATAACATGCACTCTGGATTTTTTTGGTGGGGAAATATTTTTCAATCTTATGGTGCCCAAATAAAATCCTTAAAATTTGCTCCTACTTTAGCAAATTTAAACGGTATTGATGTGTATATCATCGTAGATCCTGATACTAAAAAGGAAACAGAAAATCCGAATTTTGTTTCAAAAAAAGACATCAATGAAATTAAAAATTGGGTAAATAAAGGAGGAACCTTGGTGTTGATGGCAAATGATACATCAAATTGTGAAATTCCTAAATTTAATGAATTAGCAAAAGAATTTGGGATAACATTTACCAATAAAAGTATTAATATGGTACAGGGTACACAATTCCATCAAGGCAAATTGGAAATTCCAAAAGGGAATTCAATTTTTAAAAATACACAGAAAGTTTATGTAAAGGAATTAGTAACGCTGTCTATAAATGAGAAAGCCCAATCAATTTTAAATATCAAGGATGATGTTATAATGGCCATTTCAAAATATGGCAATGGGAAGGTCTTTGTGGTGGGTGATCCTTGGCTTTATAATGAATATGTGGACGGCAGGAAAATTCCTAAAGAATATCAAAACTTTCAAGCAGCTAAAGATTTGGCAATTTGGTTATTGAAATAGCTGAAAAAATTTAATAAAACTCTAATTTTTAAAAGTTGTAATATTTTTTTTATTTCATAAAATAAATTAAGAATTCCCTTGGGTATGAAAACTTCTATTTCTAAAAAAATACTTTTTATACAATTAATATTTAAAGGTAGGTATAGGATAGTCAATCAAATAAAAAGTTCGAACTTTATATTTTAAACTTCAAAAATTCTTTTAAGAATTGTGGAGAGATTTAAAGCTAAAGAATTAGAAATTGTGGAAATTAATGCTAATCTAGCAGATATTAAATTGTGGATTTCCTTGAAGGAGGGGAATGAATTTGCTTTAAATAAATTGGTTAAGAAGTTTTTTAATCCTTTATTAAACTATGGTTTTAAGTTTGTAAAAGATGAGGCCTTCGTAAAAGATTGTGTACAAGAAGTCTTCATTGAAATTTGGAAACGGAGGGAAAGATTGTGCATTCCAAATAGTATAAAAGCGTATCTTTTAAGTTGTGTTAGAAAAAAAGTAGTTAGAGAGGGGTTTCGTCAAAACATTATTAAATCTGATGAGGAGAACGAGATTCAAAATGCAATAATTCAAATAGATTCTTCCATAGAAAAGTTAATAATCGAAGAAGAAAGTTTATTTGAAATTTCAGAAAAAGTTAAAAAAGCTCTTTTCCAATTGCCCAAAAGACAATATGAAGTACTTTATTTACAATATTATCAAAATTTAAATAGAGAAGAAATAGCCGATATTATGGGGGTAAAAGCTCAATCTGTTTCAAATCTTACACAATCTGCATTTAAATCTTTTAGAGAAAACTGGACTTTGATGGTTCTATTTTTAATAGTTATTAATTTATTTCAAATATTATAATTACTAAAATCAAGTATTTATTAAACAGAATTGCCATCTTAGGAATAATGGAAAATATACAATGGAAAAAAATTTTGTCAATTATAAATTTGAAGAATTGGCCAAAGATGAAAAATTTAGATCTTGGGTTTTAAGTGCAAATAAAGAAAGTGAGCTTTTTTGGACAAATTGGGTAATAAAAAACCCAGATCAACAAAATAAAGTAGCCTTAGCGAAAGTTTTTCTACAGGCCTTAGATGAGAAAGACACTTCAATGAATGAAGAAGATCTTGATTTAATAACTGAACAAATAGTAACAGAGAGCTTAACCAATTCAAGCAAAAAACCGTTCTATTATTATTTTAAATGGGCAGCTTTTCTATTCGTATTTCTTGGTTTAGGGATTTCTGTGTTTTACTTTAGCGGCCATGGTAAAGGGGTAAACATTTCAGAATCCAGTCCATTAGAATTTCTTAAAGAAGGCTTTGTTGAAAATACAAATACTACAAATACTATCCAAAAAATTATTTTAGAAGATAATAGTTCAGTAAATCTTTTTCCAAATAGTAAAATTCGCTATTCAAGTTCTTTTTCTAAAAAGAATAGAGAGGTATTTTTGGTAGGCAAAGCTTTTTTTGAAATTACAAAAAATCCTAATAAGCCTTTTTGGGTATTTACCAATGATATTTCAACACAAGTGTTGGGGACAAGTTTTACGGTAAGTTCGTTTCCTGAAAACGAAGATGTAAGCGTTCAAGTAAAATCGGGTAAGGTTTCCGTTTATACTAGGCAAGACTTGGTGGTAGCAAAAAACTTAAAAAAGAAAGTTTTGCCAGGAGTAATATTAACCCCAAATCAACAAGCTTTTTTCTTAAAATCAGAGACTCGGCTTATTAAATCAATAGTAGAGAATCCTCAACAGCTAGTAGAAATAAAGAAAGAGGCCTTTATTTTTGAAGAAACTCCTGTTTTTAAAATTTTTGCACTTTTGGAAAAAGTCTACGGAATTTCCATAATTTTTGATGCAAAAAATATGGAACTTTGTTATCTAACTGCCAATTTGGAAGAAGAGACACTATTTGAAAAACTGGAATTGATTTGTAAAATAACCCATTCGTCCTATGAAAAATTAGATTCCCAAATAATTATTTATAGCAAGGGCTGTAGTAATTAAAAATCCAAAATTTGAATATTTCATTCTCCATACAATCAATTTTAGTTTTAGACTAATTTTTTTTGATTCTTCCTGTTTTCATGGATTAAAAGCGGATTGGAAGGAATTTAATTGGTATTAATATTTTATTGAGTAAGATTTTTAATCCACTTTTTTGTTAAAAAAGCATTTTTGTATTATTTGTAAAAAAAGTTATACAAAAACAAGTATATTCAAATTTGTAGTGCCATCTTTAAATAAAATAAAACATTTCTATGGATAAAATTTACAAACACAAGGCATTTATTAATTATATGAAAATTACAATAACACAATTATTGTTTATTGTATTATTTGTGAGTGTTTCTTTTGCCTATGATTTAGTGGGACAAGAAGTTCTGGATCAAAAAATGTCAATCGGTTTTTCTAATGAAAACCTTAAAGCTGCATTAACGAAAATTGAACAAGCATCAAATATCAAGTTTGTTTTTAATCCTAAAGAAATTAAAACCAATCAAAAAATTTCTATTCAAGCGAAAGAAGAAAAGCTAAAAGAAATTTTAAGCAAACTTTTAGATCCGCTTAAAATTAAATATGAATTATCGGGGAATCGTCAGATTATTTTATCAAAACAAGAGGTAAGCTTTATTCCAAATCAGATCGAATTGCCTGATTTAACAACCTCTATATTATTTGCTGAAACTATTTCTGGAAACGTTATCGACGAAAATGATGAGCCTTTAGTAGGTGTGAATGTTCAGATTAAAGGTACTACAAAAGGTACTTCCTCCGATGCAAATGGGGATTTTAAAATAACCGTACCCAACAAAAAATCTATTTTAGTTTTTACTTTTATAGGTTATAATTCGAAAGAGATTGTAGTTGGAAATCAAACTATAATTAAAGTTGTGCTTTCTCCAGACGAAAAAACTTTGAATGAAGTGGTGGTAGTTGGTTATGCTACTACTAATAGAAAAGACATTTTAGGTTCAGTAGGTTCTATTAAAGAAAAACAGATTATCCAAACCACTCCTGTAAATGCCTTCGATGCTGTTCAAGGAAGGTTGGCAGGTGTTCAGATAAATTCCTTAGGTGGGCCAGGGGAAGGAAGCTCCATTAGAATAAGAGGAGTATCCACTTTTGAAGGAGGTTCAAATCCATTATTCATCGTAGATGGCCAGCAGTTAGAAGACATTAATAATTTAAACCCTAACGACATAGCTTCCATGGAAGTATTGAAAGACGGGGCTTCTGCGGCTATTTATGGTTCCAAATCAGCCAATGGAGTTGTGATAATCACCACAAAATCAGGTAAAAGTGATGATATGAAATTAAATGTAGATTACAGTCATGTGATAAATACTTTGGCGAGTAATCTTCCTTTAGCCAATACAAAACAACGTTTTATTTATGAAAATGTAAGGTCTGGTCGAGATCCCGATGCCCTTACTGTCCAAGATACTTTAAGTGAGTTATATCAGTATTCACCTGATGTCCAAGCTTATTTATATAAGCCTTCTAGTAGAAACCAACTGAATTTGAGTCTTTCAGGTGGAAAAAAAGGCTTAAGTCTCTATTGGAACAATAGTATCTTAGATGAACAAGGAACCATCATCAATACATCCTATCAAAGATTTAGTACAAGACTTAAAGTAGATTCAGATGTAAAAAAGCGAATTACAGCCAGCACCACTTTAAATTTAAGCTATGAATTAAAAAAAGGGCTTAATGAAGGTTCAGTTTTTGAACACCTTATAGCAAGAATTCCTTATTTTCCTCTTTTTGAGCCAGATGGTACTTACTCTCCTGAAATTGCGGGACGTCAAAATCCATTGGCAGAAGCCGCAGAAACTCGAAGAGACAATAAGAATTACAGAATGCAGTCTTCTAGTTTTATACAAGTAAATATTTTAAAAGGCTTGACTTTCAAATCTACTTTGGGAGTAAATTTCCGGATGCAAAAAGACAATAATTTTGATCCGAGCATAGTTCAAACTATCGGAAGACCAGGTACTGGTAGAGAAAGTATAGATTTAAGTTTTGATTATCAACAAGAGAATTATTTTACTTTCAGAAAGAAAAAAGGGGCTCACAACATGACTGCTATTCTTGGAAATCAAGTACAAAGGTGGGTTATAGAAACCACTGATTTAAGAGCAACAGCTTTTAGCTCGGACAATATTGAGACATTTAATAATGTTGCACTTTTAGATTTGGCAGGTACAAACACAGGCAAATCAGCACACGCTCTTACTGGCTATTTTACTTCCTTGTCCTATGATTTTAAGAGTAAATATTTAGTAAATGGCACTTTGCGAAGAGATGGTTCTTCCAGATTTGGAGCTGACAAAAGGTATGGTTTTTTCCCTTCCGGATCGATAGGTTGGAGAATAAGTAATGAAAGTTTTATGAAAAAAATGAAGTCTTCTATAGATAACTTACTTATTAAAGCCAGCTACGGCTCCAATGGAAATGAGAGAATTGGAGATTATAATTCTTTGTTACTTTATAGTCCAGGGGCTTATTATAATGGAATCAATACCATTAATATTTCACAATTATCAAATCCAAATTTGGGATGGGAAAGTACACAATCTGTAAACTTGGGCATTAATGCTACTTTATATAAATCTAGGCTCGATGTAGAAGTTGACTTTTGGCGAAAGAAAACCTCTGATTTATTATACAATGTACCACTTCCAAAAGAAACTGGTTTTAGGACCATTAAAAAGAACATTGGCTCTATTCAAAATGAGGGAATAGATATTAGCTTAAGTGGAATACCTTACCGAACAAAAAGTTTTGAATGGTCCTCAAATTTTAATGTCACATTGCTTAGAAATAAGGTATTAAAATTGGCTGATGGTACTCAGTTTGAAAGTGGGGCATTTTTAATTAAGGAAGGTCAGCCTCTTGGTAATATTTTTGGTTTTAAAAACATGGGTGTATTTGCTTATGACCAGTCGAATGCTTTTAGTAATGATGGAAAGCAATTGATACCGGTATTTGACGATGGAGGTAAATTTTCAAAGTACACGTTAGATGGAGTAGATTATTCGGGTAAGGTTAATCAGATTAAACTTGGGGCTAGAACTTTAGCTGGGGGAGATATTTATTGGGCAGATTTAAACAATGATTTTTTAATTGATGGACAGAATGACCGTTCGGTTATTGGAAATGGCACAACAAAATTTTTCGGAGGAATTAATAATGATTTTAGATATAAAAATTTAACACTTTCTATTTTAATTGATTATAATTTTGGGAATGATATCTACAGGCAATATGATTTTCTGAGAAACGATTTAAACTCTGCCAATGAAACCCCATCACCAGATAGAATCGATAATTCTTGGAGAAAACAAGGTGATGTGCTACCTTTTGCAAGCTTAGATAGAGCAAGAACCAATAATGCAATAGGACCAAATTCTCAATATATTAGTAAAGGAGATTACATTAGATGGAGAAGTATACGATTTAATTATACAATTCCAGCCTCTCTTTATAAAAAAGTAAAGTGGGTATCGAATGTTTCTTTTAATTTTTCTATGAATAATTTGATGACTTTTACTAATTATCC
>JANNWE010000691.1:0-5852 GCA_031414675.1 Cytophagaceae bacterium | reverse complement strand
ATTTAAAAAAGCCGAGCGAGTGCTCGGCTTTTTTTGTTTAAAGTATTCCAAAATCATATTTCTTCATCATAATATATCAGTAAACACATAAATAGTTTCAACTCCTAAATAAAACAACTAAAATACTTCAAAAAAATGATTCCTAAATTTACTAAAAATTTACTTATTCTAAGTTTTCATAAAAATATATTGATATATATCTTTCATTAATTAATTTTTTAATAATTTTTTAACATAATTATTAATTCTAATACTTTTTTAAGGTCATTTTTATTATGTTTGCATAACAATAATTTTTTTGTAACCTAAACTTAATAATGCATGAGAAAGAATTTACTTCTTACTCTTCTACTGTTTTGTAGTTCAATGGCAGTAATTGCTCAAAGCAAAATCAGTGGCAAAGTAACTTCAGCAGACGACGGATCAGGAATTCCTGGTGTGACCGTTCAAATTAAAGGTACTGCAAAAGGTACCCAAACCGATTTAAACGGCGATTATTCAATCGATGCCGTGGCTAATCAAACCTTAGTTTTTAGTTTTGTGGGAATGAACTCCTCCGAAGTGGTTGTTGGCAGCAAAGCAGTTGTCAATGTAACGCTCGTTAGTGATGCTCGAGCTCTTTCTGAGGTGGTTGTAACTGCCCAAGGAATTGTACGTGAAAAGAAAGCCTTGGGTTATGCCATTACTTCATTAGGTAAAAAATCTATTGAAGACAGACCCCAAGCAGACGTTGGTCGTGTTTTACAAGGTAAGATTCCTGGTGTAAACATTACTTCTGTATCTGGTTTATCAGGCACTGGTACAAACATTATTATTAGGGGCTACTCTTCTATTTCAGGATCTAACCAACCTTTGTTTGTTGTAGATGGTGTACCTTTTAACTCCAACACAAACGCTAGAGGTGGTTTTACACAAGGTGGTCAAGGTGCATCAAGCCGTTTCTTGGATTTAGATCCAAACAACATTGAAAACATAACCGTTTTGAAAGGTCTTGCTGCTTCGGTAACTTATGGAGACCAAGGACGAAATGGTGTGATACTTGTTACCACCAAAAATGGTAATAAAAAAGTAAGAGAAACTAAATATACCTTGACTCAATCCAATTTTACCAATACGGCCAACTTACCAAACTATCAAAATCAATGGGTGGGCGGTTTTCAGCAAAACTTGGGTTATTTCTTCAGTAACTGGGGACCAACTTTAGATGAGGCACGTGCCTACCCTTCTCAAAACACTAATGCAGCCCTTACTACTCACCCTTATGCATTTTTTAGTAATACTGCCTTAAGAGAAGGTCAAGCCGCTTATGTTGCTTCGGTTTCACCATATAAAATGGAAGCATTCCCTAATAATGTGAATGATTTTTTCAGAACAGGACAAATTTCAAATACCTCCTTGAATATTTCAGGTGGCGGAGAAAAAGTAGGATATAATGTTTCTGCTGGATTTAATAAAGAGCAGGGATACATACCAGGCAACGGTTTAACTAAGATCAACCTTGGCTTAGGTTTAAATGCTCAGTTGAGCAAAAAAATAACCATGACTAGTTCTATAAATTTTGCTAACACAGATCAATATTCTCCGCCAATCTCAGGAGGTTCCGGAAATAATGCTTTGGACTTCCCTTCTGTACTAGCCAATGTTATGTACACACCTCGCCAAGTTGACTTAAATGGCTGGCCTTATGCAGATCCAACAAGTGGAGCTTCGGTATATTTTAGAAGCGGTAATGACATCGTTAACCCAAGATGGGTACTAAACAATTATTTCACTACTGGTGTAGTTAATCGTGTTTTTACTGCCAATACAATTACGTATGATGTTGCTAAAGATTTTGCTATTATTTTCAGATCAGGACTTGACTATTATTCTGAAAACCAATCAGTTAGTCTAAATAAAGGAGGAGTACAGTCTCCTACAGGTTCTTACTTTACGAGGGTTAATGAAAATACCATTTGGAACCATGACTTGATAGCTTCTTACACGAAATCTTTCGGTAAAAGTCTAACAATTGCAGGTAAAGTTGGGGGTAACATTAGAAATGACAAATTTTCTTTCACTGGTATTGCTAGTCAAAACCAGTTGGCTAGAAACTTATTTAGACATAACAACTTTATAGATAATGTAGCTTTTAACTCTACAGAAGAACAAACAAGAATGGGTGTTTATGGTGAGTTAACAGCAGATTTTAAAAATTATTTATTCGTTAATGTTTCGGCGAGAAATGATTGGACTTCTACTGTAGAGGCAGAAAATAGAAGAATATTATATCCTTCAGTTAGTCTTTCTTTTTTACCATTTACCGCATTTAGTGGATTAGAATCTAAATTCTTAAGTGGATTAAAAATGAGAGCTGGATATGGAACTTCTGCTGGATTCCCTGGACCTTACCAAACAAGAAATGTGTTGGGTCAATCTGCCAGAGGATGGTTAAATTCTGCTGGAGCCGCAGTTACAACACAATCCGTAGATAACTTCCTTGGTAATCCTAACTTGAAACCAGAAACTATCACTGAAAATGAATTTGGTCTAGAAGGTAAAATGTTGAATAATAGAATTGGGTTTGATTTAACTTATTATAGAAGAGACACTAAAAATCTAATAACTCGTTCACCCCTAGATCCATCAACAGGTTATACCTCCACTACTATTAATATTGGTAAAATCAGAAATGAAGGATTTGAGGTGGCATTGAACGGAACCGTTTTGAAAACCAATGGTTTTACATGGGACGCAACAATAAACTATTCTAGAAATACTCCGACAACCTTAGATTTAGGAGGTTTAACAGAAGTTCAAATTGGTGATGGTTTTACAAATCTTGGAAACTTTGCAATTGTAGGTCGTCCTTTTAATATGATTAAAGGAACTGGATATAGAAGAAATGCTGAAGGACAACTTCTAATTGACGGGGGTGGTTATTTACAAACTACAGCATCTCCTATAGAATTAGGTGATCCAAATCCTGCGTTTAATTCAAGTCTAATTAATAGTTTCTCTTACAAAGGCTTCACTTTAGATGTGATGATGGCTTACCGTCATGGAGGTGCAATATATTCAGCTACAGCTGGAGCATTAATGGGAAGGGGTATGATAGACACTGGATTTGACAGAGCTCAAACTTTGATATTCCCAGGTGTTAAGGCTGATGGAACCCCAAATGATATTCAGGTAACTGCTGCTGATGTTACTTTCAACAATATTTATTTCTTTGGAGACGAAGGTAGAATTTTTGATGGAAGCACGATTAGACTACAAGAGGCATCGTTAGGATACCAAATTCCAAGTAAAATCTTAAAGAAATCACCATTCAAGGGGATTTCAGTAGCCTTTACAGGTAACAACCTTTGGTACAGAGCTTTAGCTTTTCCAAAAGATATCAATTTTGACACAGATAATTTGGGATTAGGAGTTGGAAATGCTTTCGGTTTTGACTATCTAGTAGGACCAAGTGCGAGAAGATTAGGAGGTACATTAAAAATAACTTTCTAAAAAATAAATATTTATATTAAAAAATTAAAATAATGGTAAAAAAGATAAAAATATCAATAATAGCATTGTTTACTATCATGGTGTCTTCCTGCGAGTTGGATTTATTAGACAATCCAAATGCAGTAACTCCCTCCAATATTGATGTAAACTTTTTGCTAAGTAATATAGAATTGGTTTATGCAGCACATTTCAACAACTTGAGTGATCCAGGAATGCGTTTAACAAGAATGCTAAATCAAGGAGCTGCTATTTATGAAAATGCTGTAACACCAGCTGGTTTTGACGGAACATGGAGCAATGCATATGCTGGAATTTTGACAGATGTTAAAGAATTAATTCCAATAGCAGAAAAAGGAGAGTTATTTGTACATTCTGGGATAGCGAGAACTTTAAGAGCATCTGTATTGGTAAATATGGTAGATGCTTTTGGTGATATACCTTTGTCAGAAGCATTAAACTCTGCAAATTTTACTCCGAAAGCAGATGGTGCCGCAGCTGTTTATACTTCTGCCTTAGCAGATTTAGATAAAGCAATTGAAAATTTCAACGCCAAGGCTAAGGCAGGTGCTCCATCAGATTTAATTTATGGAGGTACAACTGATAGCTGGATTAGAATTGCAAATACACTTAAATTAAAAATTCTTTTAAATAGAAGGTTAATTGATAAAGCAGGTTCTACGTCAGGCATCAATGCTTTAATTACATCAAACAGACTTGTATCTACTAATGCCCAGAATTTTGTTTGGAAATATGGTTCTAATTTGACTAACCCTGATACGCGTCATCCTAGATATGGTGGTCAATATACGCCAACTGGTGGTGGAGATTATCAGTCGAACTCTTATATGGGAGCCTTGAATAATAGTAAATCTGCTCCAGATCCTAGAATTAGATATTACTTTTACAGACCAGTGATCGTAAACTCAAGAGATGTAAACCAAATTAGATGTATAACAAACCAAAGACCCCTTCATTACAGAGATACAGATGTTTACTGTTATCCTACAACCATAGGATATTGGGGAAGAGATCATTTGAGCAATGAAGGTATCCCGCCAGATAACTTGCTAAGAACTGCTTGGGGAGTATATCCTGCAGGTGGTCTTTACGATGACAATGCTGCCAGAGGAGTTTCTTTAGGTGCTGGTGCTGGAGGTGCGGGTATACACCCTATTATGATGCGTTCATTTGTAGATTTTATGTTGGCAGAATCAGCCTTAACGTTAGGAACTGCTGGAGATGTTAAGGCTTTGCTTAAGTCTGGAATCGAAAAATCAATGGCAGACGTTAGAACTTTAGCTTTAGGAACTACGGAAGCTGGAAAAATAAATACGTTTGAGACTGCTCAAAAAATTGATTGGGCTAAAAGTGTCACGGATTACGTAACCGAGGTTTTGGCTAATTATGACAAAGCGACTACGGATGCTGCGAAATTAAATATTATTGGAACTGAATATTGGTTGGCATTGCACGGAAATGGTGTGGAATCCTATAATCTTTACAGAAGAACTGGAACTCCTAATAATCAACAGCCAGCTCTTGAGCCTAATCCAGGTGGTTTTGCAAGATCATATTTCTACCCAATTAATTACATAAATAGAAATGCTAATGCCAAACAAAAAGCAACCGTTACTATTCCTGTTTTTTGGGATAACAATCCAGCTACATTAACAAGGTAAAATTGCAATAAAATTAATATAAATTAAAAAATGAAAATAGTTAATAAAATTTTAGCAGTTTTTGCAATTGGATTTTTGCTAACTGCTTGTGAAACCGAAATGGTGGAGCGTATAGATGAGTTTGGATTGGAACAAGGTGGATATTTAAGGCAAGTGACTCCGTTTCCAGTTACTGCATTTACTGTGAGTTTGGCTAATATGCAAGGTACCAAAATGGAGTTTTTGGGTGAAGCAGTTACCCCAGACTTTGGATCTCTTTTTCAATCCTATGATTTAGTAGTTCGTTTTGTTGATAGTACTCCTGCAAATGGCACTAATAATGTGGCAGATGTGGCTCTAAAATCAATTCAAGCTTCTACATTTGTGAAGGATGCTACTACAGGGTATCCGAGAGCTACCATTTCTGTAACAGGAAAAGAGGCTCAAGATGCTCTAAAACTAACTTCTGCTCAAATGGCAAGTGGTGATAGATTCGAAGTAAGAGGTACCATAAAACTTACAAATGGAAAATCATTTACTTTAACTAACACTGGAGCAAATATTACTGGTGGTGCATTTTATAGCAGTCCGTTTTTTCATAGAATGAATATTGCTATCTAATATTCTATATTTTTTAAGTCTTTTTGAAAGGCCTAGTTAAGATTAAATGCTTAATTAGGCCTTTCTCTTTTTTCGATTATT
>JANNWE010000690.1:0-5959 GCA_031414675.1 Cytophagaceae bacterium | reverse complement strand
AGATGGTCAATTTGATATTGAAGAGCTTATCCCCTATGCATATCTACCAAAAAATGAGTTTATTTCTTTTTACAGAAAAGAAAATACTACCTACTCAATGGCTAGAAATGCTCTTTCTCAAGCAAATAAAGTAATAAATAGAGTTTTTAACGGTTTTTACCTATTGGATGTTAATTGGGTCAAAATTTATAAACGTGAAGAATTGTTAAAATTGAATTTAGAACTTGAAAGCTCTTTAATAGAAAGTGAAATCTGTGCTAAATTAATATTCAAAAGACAAAAACCCGTTGAAATAATTTCCAAATATTTAAGAAGAACTTCAGGTGAAAGTAAAGGAGCATCAGGTAAAATAGTACTACAAGCCATAAAAGATACTTATCAACTTTACAAAGTGCTAAGAAGATTCCGAAAAGGGGTAATCAATTAAGTTATTTCAAAACACTTTCATAAATTTCTAACATCTTTCCATATATATATTCAGGTCTAAATTCCTTTATAAGCATTTCTTCACCATTTTTCACAAAATCATTAGCCAATTCTTTATTTTCTAAAATTGAAAGCAATGCTTCTGAGATTTGTTCCTCATTAAGTTTTACTACTATTCCTGCCTTGTATTTTGAAATATACGTATCTATTCTCGTTTGATCTGAAACCACAACTGGAACTCCTGCTTCAATTGCTTCCATAACTGCCATTGGAAATCCTTCTGAAAATGAAGTTAATGCGTAAACATCAGCTATTGAAAAAACAATTTCTTTAGTTCTACCTGAAACTGAACCTAAAAATTTTACCCTTTTATCTAAGCCCAAAGCTTTTATCATTTCCTCTACTTTTCCTTTAAATCCTTCATCTGGACCTGCTATTAATAAATTTACATTAAAATCTAAATTCTTTAAGCCCGAAAAGGCCATAATTAACAACTCTAAGCCTTTCTTTTATGAATTCTCGATAAAAATAAAATGTTTTTGTCATGTAATTGTAATCCATTTTTGTCTTTAAAATCAAGCTTTTCATTTTCACTAACTGGATAAGATTTTTCAATAGCATTGGGTACAATAAAAATTTTGCTTTTTTCAATTTCTATATACTTTAAGAGCTCAGTTTTTTCTATTTCTGTATTTACAATCAAAGCTTTCGCTTCTTTTAAACTAGTATCTTGTAAGGTTTTCCCAAATATCCATTTCTTAATTTTACCCTGTGCCATTGTCCATTCAGAAAGCATTCCGTGGATGGTTATCAACTTTTTGGCTTTATTTTTAAAAATAAAAGGCGCTACACTTCCCCAAAACCAAATACCATGAATATGAATGATATCAAAAGAATTGCCCTGTTTTTTAAAAAAATCATTTGTTTCAAACGAAAAATTAGAAATAAATTTACCAATCCAGTGATTCTTTGTTAAAACTAGTTTTGCACCCTTTGGAATTGGATAAGGTTCTTCGTTAGGAAAATCAACAGAAAGTATGGTAACATTGTGCCCTTTTGAAATTTGATAGGTGGCATTTTCAAAAACTATTTTTGCTGTGCCTCCTCTTTCCACTGTATAGCCAGTGATATGTAAAATATTCATTTATTGCCAAGTATAATAAATTTTTCAATAATTCTTTTACTTACTTTCTCAACACAAAAATCTTTAATTATTTTTTTTGAATTCTCTCCCATAATCTCTACTTTTTCTGCGTTTAAAATCATAAATTCCATTGCATTTTGTAATGCTTCAAGATTATCGGATTGAAAAATTATACCATTATCTTTGACCAAATCTTTTGCTGATCCACAATGATCAGAAACAATAACTGGCAGTCCACATATCATTGCTTCGTTTACAACCAAACCCCAAGCTTCTGATTTACTTGGCAAAACTAAAACTGAAGAAACTGCAAAATAATCTGGTACTTCATTCCAACTTACTGAAGGCAGAAAATAAACAGATGGAATGTGTGAATTTAAAGTCACTAATTCATCTTTTAAATCTCCATCACCTAAAATAACCAAACCCCAATCACTGGCCTGACTTACCTGTTTCTTTATATTTTCAAATGCTTGAATTAATAGAGGTAAATTTTTTACTTCCACTAATCTTCCTACAAAAATAAAATTATAAGTTGTGTTAATTCCTGGAATTCTTAAGTTATTAGCTTTAGCTTTTTTAAATCTATCCAAAATAAATTTATCATCAACTACTGCTGATTTATTTTCTAAAATTTGGTTTTTTTTCGCTCCAAGTTTTAATATGTAATCTTCTGAGGTGGTCCCAAAACAAATAAACCCATGTGCCGACTTAACGATAAGAGACTTAATAAATTCTTTTATTCGGTTCCTGGTAAGTTCTATCACAGTAGATTCGGTAGAAACTACTACTTTTTTGCCTAATAATCTACCAAAAAAAATAGCTAAAGTCATAGAAATATCTACAGAATAACCAGTTACATTAATTAAATCTGGATTATATCTAATAATAAAATTAAGTAAGGCAAAAACTTTTTTTATTGGATTTATTTCTTCTTGATAGGAATCAAACAATAAAGTGTAGGGATAAGTATAAGGATAATCACCTTCTGGCAATGACTTTCGAGAAATTTCATTCTTAGCCAACTGAACTACATAAATTTCACAACTTTTTGGAGCATTTTTGAACATTGCTTCGAATAAAACAGATTTGTAATGTGCCCAAAGAATATTATGAATTACTAATATCTTCATTTAAATTGCTTAGAAAATTTTAAGTTAATAGTGCAAATTTACCTATAAATGATATTTAAAACTCTGTTTTTTTTGTTTTTAATAAATATTGAAAAAATATAGAATTTGGAACTTAATTTTACATTAAATAAATAATAAATGGGAATAACTGCAATTATCTTAACATTCAATGAGGAAATACATATAGAAAGATGTGTGAAAAGCTTAAAAGGAGTTTGTGAAAGAATTTGCATAGTTGATTCCTTTTCCACTGATAGAACTATAGAAATCGCAAAAAGCTTAGGCGTAGATGTTTTTCAAAATAAATGGGAAAATAACTATGCACAACAACTGAATTGGGGAATTGCAAATTGCAATATCATTTCAGCCTGGACCATGCGTATGGATGCCGATGAGTATCTATTGCCTGAATTGGAAAATGAGATAAAAGAGAAAATTGAAACGATAGAATCCGAAGTTTTTGGAATTGAATATAGCCGAAGAGTTTATTTTAAAGGCAAGTGGATAAAATTTGGTGGCTTCTACCCTATTCGATTATTAAGAATATGGAGGACAGGATCAGGCATTTGCGAAGAAAGATTAATGGATGAGCACATCGTTTTAAATAAAGGGAAAGTGCAAAAATTTGATTATGACGTAGTTGACGAAAATTTAAATTCTATACATTGGTGGGTAACTAAACATAACAATTACGCTAGACGAGAAGCCACAGATTTATTAAATCAAGAATATAATCTTGTATATACCACTGATATTAGGAAATCTAATAGTGTAAAACAAGCAGCAATGAAAAGGTTTCTAAAAAACAAAATCTACAATAAGCTTCCTTTGGGCTTGAGACCAACATTTTATTTTCTATTTAGATTCTTCTTTCAATTTGGAGTTTTGGATGGCCCCAAGGGCTGGATTTTCCATTTCCTTCAAGGTTTCTGGTATAGATTATTGGTTGATATCAACATTTATGAAATTAAGAATAGTTGCAAAAACGATAAAAATAAAATGATAAAAATTATAAGAGAAGATTGGAAAATTAATATTTAAAATGCTAATTTGCTTTTTATTGTTTGAATATATGTAGAAGGAATAAATCTACAAACTAAAGCATAGTAAGCCCATCTATTAAAGTCCATTAAAAGCCCGCCTGTAAGATTCTGAATCAAGAAATAAATGAACCCATATGCAATAAATTCCGTGGCTATAGACCGAGGATTTCGCATTTCTTTAATACAAATCACAGTCATATAAAAGTATAAAAACAAATAAAAAATAAACATAAAAAATCCAAAAGAATCTAGAGCCTCAAAAATTGGGACATCTACGTATAAATTTTTATATCCATTACCAAAAAGAATATATCTAATTCTACCCTCTTCAAAGTTCTCTTCCATATTTACCAAGACTTCATTTATTAATTGAACCCTCATATTTGCAGATTGGTCACTTTTTGAATCATTTTTTCCCTTACTTCCTGCCGCACCACTAATAAAGGTATTAGTTATTTTCTCAAATCTTTTAGAGATAAACGAAGTTATGGGTGCTAAAACATCTTCCTGCTTTTTTAGATAATCTACCCCTTTGTAAATACCAAAAACCAATACCGCTAATACATACCATTTTAGAAATAATTTTAAAAACGATCTGTAAATATTACCAACATTTAAATTAAAAATAAAAAATAGGAACAGAAATAGAGCTGTGGTTATAAAGGTTATCATTGTTTGCGTTAAAAACAAAACAATTAGAAACAAAAAAAATGAAGTTAGAATTGGTATAATCCCTATTTTATATCTGTTTTGATATTTTAGGAATAAAATACTTACAATTACTCCAAAAAAGGCAACCTTAGAGTAAATATGAGGATTACCAGTATTTCCCTCAGCTTCAGACCTAAATTTAATAGAAGCCCTTTGACCTAAAACATAAAAGGGATCTTTATAAACCGAATAAACTAAAAGTAATGATCCTATTACACAAATTGTTAATGCAATTGGAAGAAAGTTTCGATTAATTTGCTCAAGACTTATAGTGGCAAATGCAAAATAGAAAAAGAAAATAAAACTGAAAGAGAACATTTCATATACTACACTTACTCTGGAATATGGATCTCTAAATAGCAAATAGAGGAGGCAAATTATAACATAGGCCAAGGTAATTAAATAACCTACTGGGTTTGGTTTATATAATTTAGAAATATTTTTGAATATAACTGCCAATAAAAGTGGCCCAAGTCCTCCTGCAATTGTAAATAAAGCACTGTTAGGAGCAAGTTTTAATCCATCCCTAAAGAAGTATACTATGGGTAAACCACAGAAAAACATTAAAACTGCAAATACTTCTCGATATTTTAAAAAAGTTCGAATCAAAAATTTCATATTCTATAAAAAAACAAAGTTACGATTTAATCATAAATCGTAACTTTTTTAATCCTAAATACCGAATAAATAAATGAAATTATTTTATTTCTACAGTAAAACTTATATTCACATCATCGCTTCCTGGCGTAATGCTGCCATCTTTTACTCTTTTCCCATTCACCTCTGGCTGGTGTCTTAATTGAACTTTTAAAGATCCATTTTGAGCTGTATTGGTTTTAAAATTCCCTTTTAAACCTATATTAAATCCATTTTTGTCCTTATCAGAATAAGTAAATATTCCTAAATTAGGTGAACTAGGAGTGTAAATTACTAAATGCTCTGCTGCTTCTTTTAAGATTTCTTCTGTGATAGAAACAGCTGGTGTTTTACTTTCATCTAAAAATTCAGTCGATACTAAATAGTCAGTATTTGGACTTAATGCAACTTTATCAATAACAGGCATTTTTCCACCGTCCCCGTCTAAATCTTTATAAAAGTAAACAAGGGTTTTACCTCCTGCAGCAAAACTGAGCTTAACAGTAGTTATCAATTCATTTTCAGCTTCGGGCTCAACTGAATCTTTACAGGAAAGCAAAACAAAATAACTAAGAAATAAAAACAATACGTTCTTGATCATAATTTAAAATTTATTATATGTGCAACAATGTTGCAAATATAATAATTTATTTCGATTCAAAAAATAAATTGAGATCTAAAAGTAAAATTTCTTCCTAAGTCATCCGAAAAATACCTGAAACGATTTAAATAATCTCTGTATTGACTATTGAAAACATTTTTAACTTCTAACCCTAATTTTAAAGTTCCTATACTTTTAACCACCAATGATTTATTGAGGCTTATTTCAAATAAATGATAGGCATAAGGAGCCGGTAAATAATCTC
>JANNWE010000689.1:0-16360 GCA_031414675.1 Cytophagaceae bacterium | reverse complement strand
AACAGAAAACCTATGGTATCTGCCACAGCTGATAAAAAATCTGGAGAATTGCCATTGACTGTTAAATTTTCGGCTGAAGGTTCAAATGATTTTGACCTAGAAGACGCCGAAAAATTGACATACAAATGGAAAATCACGGATGCAAAAAAAGCTATTTTAGCAAATTTGATTGGCAAAGAACCCAATTTTACCTTTAAAAGTGCGGGAAATTTTATAGCCACTTTAGAGGTATCAGACACCAAAGGAGCCAAAAATAGTATATCGATACCTATCATTGCCGGTAATACCGCTCCAGATGTCGAGGTGGAACTAGAAGCCGCCAATCAAACATTTTACTTTGGGAAACAACCTATTGCTTACAAAGTAAAAGTGAAAGATAAAGAAGATGGTGATAAAATAAAGCCTGAAGAAGTGGCCGTTACCTTTGACTATTTGCCACAAGGCTTTGACCCAATAGAAATTGCGGCCAAACAAAAAAGTGCTGACGATATGGCTTCTTATGCCGTAGGACGTAACCTAATTGAAGCATCAGACTGCAAGTCTTGCCACCAATATACTACCAAATCTATCGGACCGAGTTATCAAGCCGTTGCTGATAAATATTCTAATACGCCTGAAAATATGACGTATTTAGTAAAGAAAATCAAAGAAGGTGGAAGTGGCGTTTGGGGAGAACACGGCATGAGTGCCCACCCAGACCTGAGCGAGGTAAACGCTAAACGTATGGCCGATTATATTTTTAGTTTGGCATCCAAAAATGCAAATGTTTCAAAATTGGCTTTAACAGGAAGTGTAAAACCTGAGAATCCGAGCTATGAAAATACGGCGGGAAGTTTTGTTTTAAGAGCAGCCTACAAAGACAAAGGAGCAATGAAGACCAAATCTATTTTGAGTGAAAAAATAGTGATATTAAGGCCAAATTACCTTCGGCCTCAAGATTTAGACGGGTCTTTTAGTACCCAATTGATTACCACTCCAAACTATTCATTTTCTTTGATAGGGAATAAATCATATGCCTATTATAAAAACATAGATTTAACTTCTATAAAAGAAATTATTGCTTTTGTACAAGCAAGTGCTCGTAATGGAGCAGTAGGTGGAAAAGTTGAACTTAGGTTGGACAAACCAGACGGCCAGCTAATAGCGACATCTGAAACTATAGGACTTAAAGAAATAGGTTTCGAAAGGCCTCCTGCGGGTACTAATATGGTAGAGTGGAATAGGAATAGAGCAGGGAAAGCTAGACTAACTTTAAGTAAGGAAGTAAAAGGAAAACATGATGTTTATTTGGTTTTTAGAAACGAAAAAGCAAGTAATACGGATATGATATTACAATTAACAGAAGTCGGATTTTTTCAATAATTACTCTTCATTTAAACATAAAGCAGCCAATTGGCTGCTTTATTTTTGAATTGCTTTTTTTAAATTTAGATGGGAACAGGTTTTCATTTTCCTAAAATATTGCTAATTTGACCTAAGATTTTATTCCCTCGCGAATATATGCCTGGCGAATTCCTTCCAAAAAGAACTAAATTTTCTTCAATTAATAATCTTAGCTCATTAAGCAATTCTGGATAAATTTTAGCAATTCTAAAACAGATACTCATTGAAAATACTTTTGTTACAATGGCTTCTGAAGAGTTGTTTAAAAAATTGAAGCATGTAGTATAAAGTTCACCCATCATCTCTTGTGGAATGTTAATATCTTGTAAAATTGCTAGTCCGCAGCGTTTTATGCTATTGTTTTGAGGATAGCAGAGTATAGTTTCCAAAATCAGAGTAGGGAAATTTGAAATAGTATTTTGGTCGTTTATTGGTAAATTTCGTAATGACCATAAAATAGAATATCGCTCTAATTCAGAACCTTTTTGTAATTTATTTATAATTAATTTTGCAACTAAATGAGAATCAAGAAAGGCTTGAGCAAGTAATACAGATTCTTCTTTTGAAATGCGATGATTAAGATTGGGAATCTTGTACTTCACGAATTATATCATATTTTTCAATCAAATGTTCAATTAGCGCTTCATTACTACGCCACAGAATTTGATAAACTTCTTCAAAAACTTTTTCCCCTTCATAATAGGGATCTACCACTTCTTGAACTCCTTTAACTGTTGGATCAAAATCTCTAATTAGAAAAAGTTTCTCGGCAGGTGGTGGTGACTTTTTAGTATCATAATAAAATTGGTGTAAATCAGCGAAGTTTTGTTCATCCATTACCGCTATGTGGTCGAAGTCGTCTAAGTCTTGTTTGCTAAGTTTCCTACCTAAGTGTGTAATTTTAAGTCCGTGTTTTTCAGCATTTTTAATTGCTCTTGCGTCAGCTTTCTTGCCTATGTGCCAACCCATAATGCCCGCAGAGTCGGCTGAAATAGAGTTGCTTACCCCTTTTTTTTCTGCTATTTCATTAAAAGTAGCCTCACCAACCGGTGACCTGCATATATTTCCTAAACACACGAAAAGAACTTTTCTCATTTATTGAAAAATTAGATACTATTGGTCTTTTTCTATTAAAGGTTGCTCATTCTCATCTACTAAAACAAACACAGTTTCTCCTTCTTTTTTCATTAAATACTTTTCTCTTGCAAATTTTTCTAAAGCAGAATTGCTTCCCAAAATTTGTAATTCTTCTTTTTTTATTACTTTAAGTTCGTTTTCAAAATAATTTTTTTGAGTTTCTAACTTTTTTAAATCCAGGGCAATTTTAAATTGCGTGTATAAATTAGATCGGTCAAAAAAACATAACCAAACAAAGAAAACTAGGGAAGAAATAATATAGAAACTATATTTCTGAAACCGAGGGGGCATTACTTTTTTCATGTTTTTGAGGGAAAGCAAAATTTTCTACAACAAATCTAATAAATAAGACGATAAAAATAAAAAAAAGCATTGATAAATTATTTACCAATGCCTTTTAAAATAAATCCGTTACTTTTTTAAAATTTTAACCCAGGGAAATAAGCGGCATCTCCCAATTCCTCTTCAATTCTTAACAATTGATTGTATTTAGCCATTCTGTCAGACCTGGAGGCAGACCCAGTTTTAATTTGACCAGTATTTAATGCAACAGCAAGATCTGCAATTGTAGCATCTTCAGTTTCGCCAGAACGGTGAGACATGATACTTTTGTATTTATTTCTATGCGCCAAGTTTACGGCATTTATTGTTTCAGTTAACGATCCTATTTGGTTTACTTTAACTAAAATAGCATTCGCTATATTTTTGTCTATTCCTTCTTGAAGTCTTTTTACGTTGGTTACAAACAAATCATCACCAACTAACTGTATTTTCTTTCCTGCCAGTCTAGTTAATTCTGCCCAACCGTCCCAATCGTCTTCGGCCATACCGTCTTCAATGGAGCAAATCGGATATTTATCAGCCCACTCGTTCCAATATGCTGCCATTTCCATGGAAGTTAATTGTTTTCCACTTGATTTTTTAAAACTGTATAAGCCTGTTTTCGAATCGTAAAACTCCGAGGCAGCTGCATCCATAGCAATAAAAACATCTTTTCCTGGTACAAAACCAGCTTTTTCTATGGAGGTTAAAACTATTTCAATTGCTTCTTCATTTGAACCAATATTAGGAGCAAAACCGCCTTCATCACCTACATTTGTAGAATAACCTTTTGATTTTAGCACTTTTTTTAAGTTATGAAAAATCTCAGTACCCATTCTTAATGCATCTGAAAATGTATCAGCATTTGCGGGCATTACCATAAATTCTTGAAAATCTATAGAATTATCTGCATGAGAACCTCCGTTTAAAATGTTCATCATAGGCACAGGTAAAGTGTTGGCATTCACCCCTCCTAAATAACGATAAAGGGGTAAGCCTGTTTCTTGTGCAGCAGCTTTGGCAACGGCTAAGGAAACTCCAAGAATTGCATTTGCTCCTAACTTCGATTTATTTGCAGTTCCATCGAGGTCAATCATTACTTGATCTATATAGTTTTGCTCTAAAACATCTACACCTAATAACTCTGAGGCTATTTCTTCGTTTACATTTTTGACAGCTTTCAAGACCCCTTTTCCTACATATACTTTTTCATCATCATCTCGAAGCTCCACAGCTTCATGGATTCCTGTAGATGCACCAGAAGGTACAGCAGCACGCCCTAAATATCCGGTATCCGTTAATACATCCACTTCTACGGTTGGGTTTCCTCTAGAATCTAAAATTTGGCGAGCATGAACTTTAACAATTTGACTCATTTCTTAAAATTTAAATTAATAATTTGGCTTAATCCTATTTTTTGTTTGAATTATACAATATACCTTCAAATCAACACAATGTAATTACAAAGTAAATAAATATTTTATGCATTGTACTATTTATAAATTCAAAATTTTGTAAATTCTTCCTTACCTTTCTAGTTTCAGTATTTTTTTTGTTTAGTTTTGAATCAGAAAATAGGCTTAACAATTATTAGCAGTTCTTAATGTTTTTAACAATGAAGACTTTTCTTTTACTATTTTTTCTTTATTTGAGTATAAATTCTATCTCTGCTCAGACAAAGGTTGTTTTATTGGATCCTGAAGTTTTTTTTAAGGAATTAAAGTCAAATAGTAATCCGCAATTGATAGATATTAGAACTGAATCAGAATTTGAAATCGCACATATTAAGAAATCAATTCATTTAGATTGGAGTAGTTTAGATCTTGAAGAACATGTATTGAAAGGATTCAACAAAGAGCATGCAATATTTGTCTATTGTCAAACTGGTAAAGTAAGTGAAGGAGCGGCTTTGTTTTTAGAAGAATTAGGCTTTGAAAAAATTTACTATTTGAAAGGAGGCTTTGAAAATTGGATTAGTAAATCAAAGCCCTATGTGTCTAATTCGATGGATATGAAACCTTTAGCGTTTCTTTCCTTAGAGAATTTTAACAAAAAAGTTAGAGGAAATACTTTTGTATTAGTTGATTTTTATGCAGATTGGTGTGGCCCTTGCAAAAAAATGGACCCCATATTAGAAAAAATTGATGTAGATTTTGATAGACTCTCTTTATTTAAAATTGATGCCGAAAAAAATGTTAGTATTACTGAAAACTTTGAAATAGAAGAAATTCCTACCTTAATATTGTTTAAAAATGGTAAGCAAATTTGGAGAAACACAGGTTTAATAACCGAAAAAGAAATTTTAGAAAAAATTAATTAATTTAAACAAGTTTAAAATCTTATTTTTGTTTGCTTAATTATAGTATTTTTTTAATAATTTAAAATTCGGTTGGTTTAAAATTAAAGTTTTATTTGGTTTTAAATTTTTGAATTGACAATATGATTGCATATTTAAAAGGAAAACTCATTGAAAAAGACCCCACTCACGTAGTTATTGATGTTTCCGGGGTTGGATATTTTGTTAAAATTTCTTTACAAACCTATTCTGCTCTGCAAAAAGGGGAAGAGGCAGTTTTGTTATACACCATTTTAATTGTAAGAGAAGATTCTCACACTTTGTTTGGGTTTTTTACAAAAGATGAACGAGAATTATTTGAACACTTGATAAGTGTTTCTGGAATAGGTCCAAGTATAGCTTTAGTGTTTTTATCATCTTTGAGTTCTATCGAAATTAAGCAGGCTATAATTTCTGAAGATGTAAAAACTATTCAAAACATTAAAGGAATAGGTGCAAAAACTGCCCAAAGAGCTATTATTGAATTAAAAGATAAATTAAAGAAAGAAGTACTAGCCGAAGGTTATAATCCAACCATTTTTGCTGGTCAAAATCATACTTTACGCTCAGAAGCCTTAATAGCACTTACCACATTAGGAATTCAAAAGGCAAATGCTGAAAAAAGTATCGATACAATATTGAAGCGAACGGGTGGGGATGTAAGCTTAGAGGAATTGATAAAACTTTCTTTGAGATAGGATTTAATTAAAATAAAAATCTTATTTATGTAGAATATTGGCAAGATTTTAGTCGTTTTACTTCAATTACTCTCTATAAATGCATTTTGTTTGCTTTTTATGCAAAAACATAATATAATTAAATTTTTTTTACTTTTTGTATCACTTTTGTTTTCGGAAGCTTCGATAGCTCAAACAGTTGTGGAAGACACTTTACAGAGAAAAAAGCAACTTACGTTTTTCAAAAATTGGAAAGATACCTATCTAAACAGATTTAGTTATCAATCTACCCCACTTTTTAATTTTTTCCCTGACAGCTTAAGAACCAAAGTAACTTATAATTCTGAAAAAGGTAATATATCAATTAATGAAAAAATTTCTGAAAAAATAGATTTAAAAATTCCACAATCCATGTCATTTAATGAATATTCCAGTATTCAAAATGCCATGATAAGAAAAAGTATTTTGAGAGATTTAGAGAAAGCTCAAGATGGCAATACTTCTTCTTCTGGAAAAAGACTTAACCCCTTGTTAGAAAAAAATCCTATATTGGACCGATTGTTTGGAAATAAAGTTCCTGAATTTAAACCCAATGGATTTGTAAGTATTGACCTTCGTGCCGGAAGCCAATTTATTAATAATCCAACCACTCCTTTAGCTTTACGAAGGCAGCCTATTTTTGATTTCGATCAACAAATTGCTATAAATTTTAATAATTTATTTAATAATCAGGCTGGTAGCCAGTCTGGGGAAGATTTTGAAACACCAAATCCATCTCCTAGCCAAGGACAAGGTACAAGAGTTTCTGAAGTTAGAAATATTCTTCAAAAAGCCGGACAAGCAAAAGAAAAAATGAATATCTTAGGAAACTTTGACACTAAATCTTCTTTTGGGTTTGAAAATCGTTTTAAACTTAATTTTAAAAATGAGCCTGAAGACATATTGCAGAAAGTGGAGCTTGGTAATGTAAGCATGCCAGTAAGAAGCCAATTAATTCCAGGGGTTCAGAATTTATTTGGATTTAAAGCGGGGCTACGATTTGGAAAATTGGATATTACTACTGTAATAGCTCAGCAAAGGTCTAGGACAGAATCTATTGTGATAAGTGGAGGAAATCAGAGCCGTCCTTTTGAAATAAGGTGCGATAACTACGATGAAAATAGGCACTTCTTTCTTTCACACTTTTTTAGAGATAAATACGAAAAATCTTTAAAAAATCTCCCAATGGTAACTTCAGGAGTTAGAATTACTAGAATTGAAGTTTATGTAACCAATAGAACTAATAATTTTAGTTCTATGAGAAACTTGGTTGGTTTATCAGACTTAGCCGAATTAAAACCATATAAGTCAGATATAATACTTCCTAATAAGGCTATACCAGCTGCTGATAATAGAGCAAATAATTTATATGATAAACTTTCTAATAATACGGATTTTAGAAGAATTGATAATACCACAAGCACGCTAACTTCATTACAACTCAGAAATGGCGATGATTTTGAAATACTTAGAGGAGCCAAAAGACTTACAGATAGAGAGTTCGAATTTCAGCAGGAGCTAGGTTATATTTCTTTACTAACTCCATTAAGAAATGATGAAATACTGGCTGTAGCTTACGAATACACCTATCAAGGAAGAGCATATAAAGTAGGAGAACTAACCGAAGATTATGTAAATAGGAAAGAAGACGAAGTAATAATGCTAAAATTGTTAAAGTCTTCTACCATAAGAAATAGGTTGAACAATCCGATGTGGGACTTAATGATGAAAAATGTGTACACTTTGGCCCAAGGGCAAATTAAAAGAGAGGGATTTCAATTGAGAATTGTATATAAGGATGATCAAACCGGAATGGATACTCCTAATTTGCAAGAAGGCATTAGATTAAAAAACAAACCACTTATTGAAGTATTAGGGTTAGACAAATTGAATTTTAATAATGATCCAATAAAGGATGGAAATTTTGATTTTGTAGAGAATGTAACCATTGATGAGAAGCAAGGCAAAATAATTTTCCCTATTTTAGAACCTTTTGGATCACATTTGAATAAACTTTTTGATGATAGTGAAACTACACTGAAGCAAAAATATGTATTTGATGAACTCTACAGAAAAACCTTGGTTGATGCCCAGCAAATAAGTTTAAAAAACAAATTTTTCCTTTCAGGAAGTGTTCAATCTGGCGGTTCGGAAATTTCTTTGCCTTTGGGTGCTTCCGGGGGTTCTGTTCGTGTTTATGCAGGTGCCACCGAACTTCAGCAGGGCACCGATTATACAGTAGATTCTCAAAGAGGTAGTATTATTATTACTAATCAGAGTATCCTAAGCTCTGGCAGACAGATAAGAGTTGATTTCGAAAGACCCGATTTGTTTCAAGCCCAAATTAGAAGACTTTTTGGACTAAGATTAGATTACACCATTGGAAGGCACCTAAGATTGGGTGCAACTTTAATGGACTTAAGAGAAAATACCCCCGGTTTTATCACAAGAACTTCACTTGGCAACGAACCCGTAAACAATACACTTTGGGGAATAGATATAAATTTGAAGCGGGATATTTATGGACTTACAAAGGTATTGGACAAATTGCCAGGTATTCAAACCAAAGAAATGTCCAGCATAATTTTGAATGCCGAATTTGCCCAGTTAAGACCAGGAGTAAATGATAAACGGGTAAAAGGAAATTCAATGATTGATGATTTTGAATTTGCTAGAAATATTAATGATTTAAGCAGACAACCCAACAAATGGAGGCTTGGATCAACGCCAGGAAAAATTCTAGAAAGTATACCGAATCTAGTTCAAAACCCTTATCAATATAATTTTAACAGAGCAAAAATTTCAGTATATTCTGTAGATCCTTCTGTTTACATAGGGGGAAATGGCTTCGGTAATGGTGCCAATGTAATTCCAGACAATATTAGAAATGAAGCAAATAACAATATTTATGAAAGAGGATATCAAATCCAAGAGATTTTTCCAGGCAGATCCCGACCACTTTTTGGACAACAACTGCCTTCTGCTGTTTTAGATATTTCTTATTTCCCTGCCGAGCCAGGAATGTATAATTATAATCCAGATTTAAATTCAGAAGGTTTATTAAATAATCCTTCCAAAAATTTCGGATCTGTCATGAGAGGAATAACTTTTGATGCAGATTTTGATAATTCAAATATTGAATATTATGAATTTTGGGTGCTCGATCCTTTCGCAGACTTTGTTAGAGACGGAAGTTTAAATGGAAATAGAAGAAATACCACGGGTGGAAAACTTTTAATTCAACTCGGTGATATTTCCGAAGATGTAATTCCTGATAGCAGATTCAATTTTGAAAATGGAATAAAAACTGGACAAGGAGCAAATTCGGATCCCGTACAGACCAAATGGGGACAAGCACCAAGAACTCAATTTATAACAGATGGTTTCGACAACTCAGAATCCATTAGATTAAAGCAAGATGTAGGCTTAGATGGTTTATCGAATGTTTCAGAAACCATATTTCCTCATATTAGTGAGTATCTTAAAGCTGTAGATTCCAAAGTTTCCAACCCACAAAAAAAGGCGATGTTAAAAGCAGACCCATCAAAAGATGACTTCAATTTCTTTTTAGACCCTATTTTTGATACTAGAAATTCTAGCTTTTTAGAGCGATTTAAAAATTATTTGGGGATGGAAAACAATGCTCCCCCAATTTCGACCGAAACTCAAAATAATTCTACTTTAGTTAATAATCAGGCATCTACCAATCTTGCAGACAAAGAAGATATAAATCAAGACAATACCATTAACGAAATTGAAGATTATTTCGAATACGAAATTGACTTTAAACCTGGACAATTAGAAGTAGGAAAAGGTTATGTGGTAGATAAGGTAACTTCTGGAAATGCAACTTGGTATTTACATAGAATTCCTATTCGGAAGCCCACAAGAAGTTTTCCTTTAGGCAAAGATGGCTTTAAATCTATTCGTTTTGTCCGTTTGGTGACTACGGAATGGGTGCAGCCTGTGGTATTAAGATTTGCAACTATGCAGCTGGTTTCAAATCAATATCGTGTATATGACAAAAGTTTAACTGACGAAAGCCCGATTGAAATATTGGAAAATGATAATTCAGTAATTTTTAAAACCGCTTCCGTAAATATAGAAGAAAACGGCTGCACTGAAGCTGGGGACTGCAATATTAAAGCCGGAACAACTCCTTATGTGGTTCCGCCAGGTTTTATTAGAGATAGAGATTTTACATCGCAAGCGGTTATTCAATTTAATGAACAGTCTCTCAATCTCTCCGTAGAAGGTTTGAAAGGTGGCCAAAGTAGGGCGGTATTTAAAAATACGAAGTTAGATTTGAACATGTACAAAAGACTTAAAATGTTTATCCATAGCCAAAATCCATTGAACCAAGATAAAATTGCGAGTGCTTTTATTAGAGTTGGAACCGACTTGAAAAATAATTATTACGAAATCGAGATTCCAAATCTTAGCAATACCATTAATGGTGCCCCTGGGGAACCCACCTTAATATGGCCAAAGGAAAATGAATTGGATATACCTTTAGACCTACTTAGAAATTTAAAACTGGAAAGAAACAGAACTTCGGCTCCCATTAACAAAAGATATGGAGGTAAAAAATTGATAGATGTTGTGGGTACAGTTTCTGGTACTTCGGCAAGGTTATCAGAGGAAGAGGAAACGATAGTTCGTCAGTATAAAATTTCTGTAATAGGTAATCCAGATTTAAGCAATGTCTTAATTATTATGATGGGTTTAAGAAACAATGACACCATTAATAAGAATATTGGGAAGGAGTTTACAATTTGGATGAATGAACTGAGAGCATTTAAATTTGATCAAGAACCAGGCGAGGCAGGTATACTTTCTGCAGACATAAAATTAGCCGATGTAGCAACCGTTATGATCAATGGCAACTTTAGAAATTATGGTTTTGGTGGGGTGCAAGATAGAATTTCAGTTAGATCTAGAGAATTAAGCCAAGGAATTGGAATTGCTTCAAATATTCAAGTTGACAAATTTTTTCCTTTAAAGTGGGGTTTAAGTGTTCCTTTATTTGTTAATTATGATCAACAACAAATCATCCCAACCTTTAATCCTTTAGATCCAGACATACGCTTAGCAGACGCACTTGCAAATAGGGGGATTTTTCAACAAAATCTCAGTAAAGAAATAGTGGAGGAAAATTCGACTACAAGAGGATTTAATTTTACCAATATTAAAAAAGTAAAAACTAAAGCAAATGCCAAAGATCATTTTTATGATATAGAAAATTTCACTGTTTCCTATGCTCAAAATCAAATTGAAAGAAGAAATGTCTTAATTGAGCAGTTTTTACATACTCAAAATAGAGCTTCCTTAGGTTTTCAATATTCACCAAAAGGGTTTGAATGGTCGCCTTTCAAAAAATCTAAGAAATTGGAAAAGGCAAGCTGGCAATGGATTAAAGAATTTAATCTATCCCCAATTCCTAATCTAATTTCATTTAGAACTGATTATGATAGAAGTTATATTAAAACTCAATATAGAAATTCAAATTTAGGTTTAGAGGGAATATCTCCAAATGTTATTAAATATTTTTTAGGAAATAGGCTATATGACGCCCAGTGGAATCTTACCAAATCCATAACATTTACCTATAATGCTCAAATGAATTCAATTCAAGATGATATTGATTCTATTACAACAGAGCAAATTAAATTTTTTGACGGAATAAAAACTTTAGGAAGAGCAAAAAATTATACTCAAAAGATGCAAGCAACCTACCGTTTGCCTCTCGATAAATTTTTCCTTCTGGATTGGATTAAGGCGGATACTAGATTTAATAATAATTTTGGGTATCAAGCTGGCTCTTTCCAGATTAAAGATGAAAATGAGGCATTGTTTGGAAATATGCTTGAAAATGGGAGGGAAGCAGCAATAAATGGACAAGTGGACTTGGTGAAATTATATAATAAGTTAAAGTTTTTGCGCTTGGCTAATGCTCCAAATGCTCCAAAAAAGGTATTCACAAGAGCACCAGGCGATGATGAAGAAATTAAACTTTCATCAAATAATGTCACAAAAAACTTAACAAGAGTTTTAATGACAGTGAGAGGCATAAACTTTAACTATAGTATTTTTGAAACCACACTTTTACCAGGTTTTTTGCCTTCACCTACTTTTTTTGGATTAGATCATCATACTGATTTTGCTCCAGGATTAGAGTTTGTTATGGGGAGTCAAAACAAAAATATTCACAAACAAGCGGCACAAAAAAAATGGCTTTCTGAAAGTATAATCCAAAATAATCCATTTACGCAAACTAGGGGAGTGAAATTTGACTTTGGAACTAGTCTTGAACCCTTTAGAGGTTTTAGGATGCAAATAAAAGGAAATCTTACTAGAGGAGATAGTTATCAAGAAATGTATAGACCCGAAACAGTTGGCGGAGGATTCACTACTTTAAATCCGGTTCGAAATGGAAATTTCAGCATGTCGTTTTGGTCTTTTAAAACTGGTTTTAAAAAAATAAGTAACGATTCTTTGTCGCTTTACCAATATGATATTTTTGACAAGATGGTGGCTAACAGGGCGGTGGTATTGGAGCGTTTAAACAGAATTAATCAAAATACAGAAGGCCAACTTATTGGGAAATATGATTTAAATTCACAGGATGTTTTAATACCCGCTTTCTTTTCGGCTTATAGTGGACAATCGTTGGATAAAATCTTTGAAAAATCATCGAAACGAGGAAGTAAAACCTTTAACCCATTTTTAGCTTTTCCAATGCCCAATTGGCGTGTAGATTACCAAGGTTTGGAGAAATTACCACTTTTTAAAAGATTATTCAATTCAATTACAATAAGTCACCAATATTCAAGCACTTATAGTGTAGGTAACTTCACGTCTTCCTTAGAATATGGCTCTCAAGTACTTAATCTTTTAATTAGAGATTACCCATTGGGAGATAAAACAGTTTCAAATATTGGCAGTATTCCATTTTTAAATCAAACGCCTTTGTTTGCTCCAACGTTTATAATGAGCACGGTTTCAATGGAAGAAAAGTTTTCTCCTCTCATTGGCGTGCAATTTACTACCAAAAAGAATTTCACTGGGGCCGTTAAATGGGATAAAGAGCGACGTGCAGCATTAAATCTTTCCAACGCGCAAGTTGCAGAATATAATTCTAATGATTTTACTTTAGGGATAGGATACCGAAAAAACAATGTAAAATTGCCTCTTAGAGGAAAGGATGGTAATTATATTGTGCTAAAAAATGATTTAAATTTCAGAATAGATTTTACCAGTAGAGATATTAAAGCGCTGCAAAGGCGTCTTGATGGAGATGTGGTTCCCATTCAAGGAAATTATAATTTGCAAATTAGGCCACAACTTCAGTACCAAATCAACAAAAAAATTAATATGGGTATGTATTGGGAAAAAATGGTGAATTCTCCTTTTACTTCTCTCTCATATGAAAGAAGATCCTCCATTTTTGGAATAAATGCCCGATTTAATCTAGGAGATTAAAATGGGTTTATTTGTATAATCAAATTATATAGACGTTCCATTTAAGTTAATTTAAATTTGATATTTTTTGAATCTGGAAACTCTTGGATGCTCTTAAATAAAAAGAAACAATTTTTTAATTTTTTCTATTTTTTTAATGAAATAAATAAGTATTTAAAAAATGAGTCTTTTCAGTTTTAAACTTTTAAAACAAAAAAGACGTTTATCATTAAAATTAAACCAATTAACCATGTCTCGATTCTTAGTATATCCTTTAGTTTTCTTAAGTATATTATCTTTTAATTGCTCAGGAAACTCAAAATCTAAAATTTCTTCCTCTTTAAAATCCGATAGCACCATTACTCCAGTTGAAACTAAAGAACCAAATTCTAAATATAAATCTTCATTTATTGGACAAACTCGAATACAAGGCATTAAAACTGTTACTAAATATTCTTTTAAAGTACTTACAGAAAAATTAAACTCCCCTTGGGGAATGACTTCCCTCCCTGATGGAAGATTGTTAATTACCGAGAAAGCAGGAAATTTGCGAATTGTTAAATCCAATGGCGAAATGAGTGAAAAAATTACTGGATTGCCAAAAGTAGATGAAAATGGGCAGGGAGGTTTATTGGGCATTACTTTGGATCCTGATTTTGTGCAAAATCGTATGGTATATTGGGCATTTGCAGAGCCTGTATCGGGGGGGAACCACACCGCAGTTGCCAAAGGTCGATTGAGCAATGACGAAAGTAAAATAGAAAATGCCGTTGTAATATACAGAGCTACTCCTTCGCACAAAGGTAATTTACATTTTGGTGGAAGAGTGCTTTTTGATAAAAATGGATATTTATTTGTGAGCACTGGAGAACGATCAGATAAAACTACTCGCCCACAAGCACAACAATTGAATTCTAGTCTTGGTAAAATAATAAGAATTACTAAAGAAGGATTGCCAGCACCTGGCAATGCTTTAGCTAAAATGCCAGAAGCTAAACCAGAGCTTTATTCTTATGGACACAGAAATGTGCAAGGATTAACCATAAATCCGGTAAACGGTGATTTATGGTCTAATGAGTTTGGGCCAAGAGGCGGCGATGAAATAAATCATGTAGTGGCAGGCAATAATTATGGGTGGCCAACTATAACGTATGGAATTGAATATGGAGGTAACAAAATAGGGGATGCTATTCAACAGAAAGAAGGTATGATGCAGCCGGTTTATTACTGGGATCCATCAGTGTCTCCATCTGGTATGACTTTTTATACGGGTTCTCAAGTATCAGAATGGAAAAACAATCTTTTTGTGGGTTGTTTAAGCGGAATGCATATAGCTAGATTGGTAATAAAAGACAATAAAGTAATTGGTGAGGAACGACTTTTAAGTGATGAATTCCAGCGTTTTAGAGATGTGCACCAAGGGAAAGACGGTGCTTTATATGCGGTAACTGACCAAGGAAGATTGTATTGGATCGGGAAATAGTGTTGTACTTCTATTCTTTTTTAAGAGCCATCGAAATCTATTTTGGTGGCTTTTTTTTATAGATTTTTGAGTTTTATTTTTATCATCAAGAATACTATTTTGCCTAAAAATTTTGAATTTTCAAGTAAAGTTTAAAACTAGGTAATATCACGATTCTTTATTTTCGACTTAAATACATGTCACTCCAAGTCCAATATAGGCTGAGTTTAGGAATACTTTAAATAGACGTCAATTAAAAAATGCTTCGTATTCCATAATTTATAATGCTTTAGAACTTCAATAAGCAGAAAAATTTGTAATTTTGACAAATTTCGAATCTCATGTTTTCCATTTTTTTTCCAATAGCTAGAAGCATATTTTTTTCGACCATAAAATATAGAAATTAGATTTTCTATCTGAAAGTTTTAGGTTAGAAGAAATTATCTTTTATAAATACTGCAAATTTTATTTTTAGCAATGATTAAGACATTAGCTCAACTTATCCTTAAGAAATTTGGATATAATATTGTAAAAAGTCAAGTCCAAACCGACGGTTATTTACTTAAGAATATTGATAAAACAGTTTTAGAAGCAATAAAATCTAATTCTATGTTGTGTGATGCTCGATTGATAAACATTGTTGAGGTAACGAATTATTTAATTTCGAAAAAGATAGCAGGTGATTTTATAGAATGTGGGGTATGGAAAGGAGGTGCTGTGGCTACAATGGCCAATGCACTAAAGTTAGCATCTGATTATAGAAACGTCCATTTATTTGATGCATTCGATGATATCTGTGAGCCTGATGCCTTATTGGATGGTCAAAGAGCCATTGAAGAAGTAGGTGGAATAGAAAATGCACAAGGAAGATTAAAGCCTATAAATGGTATTTATCAAAAAATGGGGAAGGAAGGTCCAGGTAATGAACGTCATGTTTTGGAATTATTAAAAAATATAATCAAGTATCCAGAAGATAAGATTTTTATTCATAAAGGATGGTTTCAGGATACTTTACCAATTGCTGCACCTACTATTAACAATATTGCCCTTTTGCGTTTAGACGGTGATTGGTATGCATCCACAAAAGTTTGTTTAGCGTATCTTTACGATAAAGTAGTGCAAGGTGGAGTAATAATTATAGATGATTATTTAACCTATGAAGGATGTAAACTGGCAGTAGATGAATTTTTGCTTACCAGAAATGAGTCTCCTTTTATGTTTAGGGTAAATAGTGATTGTGTTTGTTGGATTAAGTAATTTTTTTTCATTGGAAATCCTATGTTTAAAATGGAGAGGATTGAACCGAGAAAGTATTTGTAGAAAAGAGATGTTTTCAATTTAATACCTTGTTTTAAGTTCTTATCGTAAAAAAGTAATGTATTGAAAGAAGAATGGTAACAGCTCGGCAAAAATGGAGTTTTTACTATTTTTTTTGAAGACTAAAATAACCTATAAAAAATCATTAACAAAAAAGTAAAAAAGTAGTTCTTATTTATAACCAAGTTTCAATTAGCATTAAATAATACAGTTAAATCAATCAAAACC
>JANNWE010000688.1:0-3691 GCA_031414675.1 Cytophagaceae bacterium | reverse complement strand
GGGTTGCCGTAGTGGTGAGTTTATGGATAATGCGTTTAACAAAAATCCGCCCAACGATGCTTGTACCGTCTGACGGACACACTGAGAATAAAACTTAGGGACACTATAGTTGAAGAATTGGAAAATAAGCCTTGAATGGTTATTTGAAGAGGTTTTTTTATCTATTTCAAGGTTTGTTGATCGCCAGTAATATGCAATTTATGACTTTGTTTTAGGCTTTATTAAGAAAAGGATAAATTTTGCAAACCTTTTACCGTCTTATGACAATTTCAAAGATTTTAACCCAAAAACGCATTAGAAAATCGGCTTCAATAAAAGTCGAAGGCGACCCCCGTTACTTCATCGGAGGCCGCCCCACCTATTTCCGACCATCTGCAAACCTATATCGATAGGTAATTCGATGCTCGTCATAGCCATTTTCAAATGGGGCCGACCAATCGGTATTACTTCGCCAGAATGTCTAATGAGTTTTTTGGGTTTAAGTAAAATATTTGAATCTAACGTATTTTTATCTGATTCGAAAATTTGTTTTTAACTAAGTCAAAGTTTACAAATTGGCAACAAGAATATTACTTTTTTAACATATTAGTAGATTAATAATCAATACTTTATCAATTTTTAAACTTCGTATATTTTTTGCTTAAAAAAATTATATTTTGATAAGTAATGTTTTTTTAAATCAGATGACATTTTTAACCTATCTTCAACCTTTGAAGTAAATATTCTTTCAATATACTATTAGTAAGTAAATCAATTTTAAATTTTAAATCGATGAAAATTCAGACTATCCTTGTACTTATTTTTTGTTCCATTTTTAGTACAATTACATTGGCACAAGAAAATGATTTGCCTTTCAAAGACATCACTATTACCCCTGAAAAATTTACAAATGAAACTATATTTGCTAGAATGATTCACGGATTGGGTTTTAGATTCTATTGGGCTACGGAAGGATTAAAAGGAGCGGATTTAGCTTTTCGATTTTCTAAAGAGAGCAGAACTACAGAAGAGACCATAGATCATATTATGGGCCTGAGTAAAATGATGCTGAATGCCGTACAAAAACTCCCCAATACCAAATCTGAAAAAGATCCTTCATCATTGCCTTATGAAGTGAAAAGAAAACTCACTTTAAATTATTTAAAAGCTATTTCTGATAGCTTGTTGGTAGGAAATATTAAAGTTCAAGATGTAAAAATTTTAAGTAAGACGAAAGATGGCGGTATGAAAGAAACACCTTTTTGGAATATCTTAAATGGCCCTTTAGAAGATGCCGTTTGGCATGTGGGCCAAGTGGTGGCCTTGCGACGAGCATCTGGTAATCCGTTTAATGCAAAGGTAAATGTGCTGCAAGGGAAATTAATGAACTAGAAGATGTATTGCAAAGTTTGATACTTCCCTCATAAAATAAAAACCAGCAATAGATAAAATTTAATTTGTAATTTGCTTAAATTGTCGAATGAGACCACATTGATATTTGAAATGAATAACCGATAACATAAAACAGATATCGGATAACGGATAACGGATAACAGATAACGGACAACGGACAACAGATATAGGACAACATATAAAGGACAACAGATAAAGGACAACAGATATAGGACAACAGATATAGGACAACAGTTAAAGGACAACTGACAACGGATAACGGATAACAGAAAACTGACAACGGACAACAGATATAGGACAACAGATAAAGGACAACAGACAACGTATAACGGATAACAGAAAACTGACAACGGACAACAGATATAGGACAACAGATAAAGGACAACAGATAACGTACAACAGACAACGGACAACGGACTACCGATAACGGATAACGGTTTTGTACTTGCAGATTTCAAGGCTCTTAGAAGTCTGCTTAGCAAAATCCTTTCGACTGGTGATTAAATTATATAAACTGAACTACAAAAAAATACGAATATGAAACAATTGCTTTTCATTTTTCTGTTACTAATTTCTTTAGAAATTTTTTCACAAAATACAGTAAGTCAAATTGTTATTGATGAAAGCAGTAATTCGGAATCCATCATTCAGACCATCAAAATAGACAGTGTATGGGCAGGCCACCCCGTGGGTTTTTGCCTCTATTCGCATGGAAACCGTCAGTATATTGCTTATTATAATGCCAACCGAAACATAGTGGTGGGTCAAAGAAATCTGGATGAATCTGAGTTTCAGCTACACATTCTTCCAGCCACTACTCGTGAAACAGCGGGAGGAACAAGTACAGTATTAGGCTGGGATAGTCATAATTTTGTGACCCTTGGTATAGACAAAGAGGGTTTTATTCATCTATCTGGAAATGTACATGTAAACCCACTCACCTATTTCAGAAGTACTAAACCCAACGACATTACAACACTGCAGCAGCTATTTGAAATGGTGGGAACCGAGGAAAAACGCACCACCTATCCGCATTTTCTACTTACTCGCGAAGGAGAATTGCTCTATCATTACCGCGATGGTGGAAGTGGCAACGGCAACGAAATCTATAACAAATATAGCTGCGAAACCAAATCTTGGAAACGCTTACTTGACACACCGCTTACCAATGGACAGGGTTTGATGAACGCCTACCAAACCCAACCCACCCTCATGAAAGATGGCAATTACCATATGTACTGGGTTTGGCGTGATACCCCCGACTGCTCTACCAACCACGACCTTTCTTACATGAAAAGCCCCGACCTAAAAAACTGGTTCGATGCTTTTGGAAAACCCATTCAGCTACCTGCTACACTCGGTCAGAAATCGTTGATTGTTGACCCTATTCCTGTAGAAGGAGGTATAATTAACCTAGCCGCAAAACTTTGTCTGGATGAAAAAAACGACCCTGTTTTTGTTTATCATAAATTTGATAAAAATGGAAATACACAGTTGTTTTCGGCTAAAATTCAGAATAAAAATTGGGTTTACCATCAAATCACAAATTGGGACTACCGATGGTTTTTTTCAGGAAATGGGAGTATAAACAGTGAAATTCTGTTAAAAGGCTTCAGGAAGCGAAATGATGGAAATTATGAAGTCGATTTTTGGCACATAAAATATGGAAATGGAACCATTTTGCTCAACAGTAAATTTGAAAATATTGGGAAGGTACAAAAACCTGAACCTTTGAATACAAGTTTGAAAGTGGAAGGAAATTTCCCAGAGTTGCAGATTCAGACCTCAGAAGATATGGGTGATTCAAAAAAAGAGGGAGGGAGATACATTTTAAAATGGGAGACTATAAAAAGAAATCGTGACCGTGCCCCCGAAAAACCTTGGCCCGGACCAAGCCAGTTATATTTGTTCAAACTTTTATGATTCAATTTCTTCCAAGAATCCCTACCTATTAGATATATTGCTATTTCTAAAAAAAACGATTAAATCTAAAATAGATAACCGATAACAGACCTTGGTTTGATTTGCTTTAGGCCGGGATGCCGTACCAGTCGGACGCGACCCCGGTTGATATTCTGATTTTTGTAAAAAACTCTTTAACCGAAAACAGATAACGGATAACCCATAACAGACCCTTTGTAATTTGTTTTCATTTTGGGTGCAGTACACCTCTGATATTCTGATATTTGTAACAACGAGAATTTTCATAATTATCTAATATTTTGAAACAATATATTTTGTAGCAATTCTAATTTTTTGTCCAATTCTTTTTAACTTTACTTATAATAATAAAAACCAT